>JAKAMV010000025.1 GCA_021812735.1 Chloroflexota bacterium
GGCCGCGGGTGAAGCGGTAGAGGAGGGCGTCCTCCTTCGCATCGGGGAAGAAGCCAGCGTTGATCAGGCGTCGCGACGCTTCTTCGGTGGCGTTGCTCACAGCCCGGACGTCCATGAGTGCATCCACGTCGCCTGTGGACCACGAGCCGACGACGCCAGCCTCGGCCTCGAGGACGCGCACCATCAGCCCTCCAACGCATACCCAGCGCAGCCCCGAGAGCAGAGTCGTCAGCTCGCGCGCAAGCCGGAACGCGGCCGCGTCCTGGTCGTCGCGCGGGACGATCCGGACGGTCACTTGGCGAGTCTGGCGAGCGCTGCCTGGCCCGCCTGCTGGAGCCGGGGCTCGGGGTCGTCGAGCAGGTCCAGAGCCACTGCGGCGAGCGGCGCCACATGCTCCGCGGGCAATGCGGCCTGCTCGCCATCGACAACTCGGAGACGAACGTTCGGGTCGCGGCTCGTGCGGAGGGCGTAGCGCTCACGGAGGGCTGGAAGGTTGGCGGCCGAGATGTAGGCGTCGACCATCTCCGGCCCTCCGACCAACCCGAGCCCGAACTCGGATGACGCCGATGCGCCGGTGAGCATGAGCGCCGGGTCTTCTCGGAGCCGGGGCAGAACGCCGGAGTGGACCCGCAGCTCCTCGACCCGGCCCCGCGACGCCAGGCGTGCTCGGAGCGATGCAAGGGGATGCTGCGCCAGGTAGCGCCGGATCCGGGAGCGCTCGCGCCTTTCGAGCCAGGCTGCCGACAGCCCCGACGCCAGGAGCAAGGCTGCCCACGCGTTCTCCTGAGTGAAACGGCGGCCATCCACGGCCCCCAGCGCGATACGCGCCTCCACGGCGTGCGCCGGGATCAGCATGATCCGGCCCCGCCGCTCCGCTGGCAGCTCACCGGACGCCACTAGGCTCCGGACGCGGCTTGGGGTCACGCCGAGCTGAGCCGCGGCCTCTGCGACCGTGCGGCTCCCAGTGAGGCGGCTTGATGTCGTATCAACCATTGCGCTATCACAGTAGTTGATACGACACTACTGGTCAAGGCCTAGGAGGCAACGCGCTCGGGATGTCGCCGATTGCGTCACGAACGCGGTCAGGCAGTCGAGGACGAGGTCGAGCGTGGGCGCCACGACCCGCGCGTTCGTGCCTGTCACGCCGACGCAGAGGGCGCCGGCGCTGAGGAGGGCAACGGCGCCGATGATGGCAGCGTCAAGACGCGCGGCCGGATCCCACGCGGTGTGGCGGCGAACGGGGACGACAGTGCCGATGCCCACCCCCCCGGGAGTACCTTCCCGTTCCGCTCGCGCGGATCCCAAGAGGATACTGCGGCGGGACAGGATCGCTGGTCCCGATGCGCGCTCGGCGAGCCGGCCTCGAGCGCCCGGCCCGCCTACCCGCCCAGCGCGAACCGCGCCGCGAGCACGACCCCCGCCACGAGCGAGTAGGCCGCGAACGGCAGCAGCGTGTTCGTCCGGAAGTAGCGCGACAGGAACCGCACCGACAGGTACGCCGCCACCGCCGCCGCCGCGCTGCCGGCCAGCACCTGGAGCCGCACGCCGTCGCCGTTGTGGCCGAGGAGATCCGGGATCTTGTACAGCCCCGCGGCCAGGATGATCGGGGTCGCGAGCAGGAAGGAGAACCGCGCGGCGTCCTCGTGGTCGAGCCCGCGGACCAGCCCGGCGACCATCGTGACGCCAGAGCGGCTGATCCCCGGCAGGAGCGCGAACACCTGCGCCACGCCGACGGCCAGTGCCTCGCGGACCTCCAGGGTGTCGAGCCGGCGGTCGCCGTGCGCGGTCCGCGCGTGGGCCGCCACCGCCCGCCGCGCGACGCCGCGCCGGCGCGCCCACTCGCCGACCAGGAGCAGCACGCCGTTCGCGACCAGGAACAGCGACGCCGCGATCGGCGTGGCGAACAGGACGCGCAGCGCGTGCTCCGCGAGGAGGCCCACGAGGCCGGCCGGGATGGTCGCGATCACCAGCAGCCAGATCAACCGCTCGTCGGGAGCCTCGACGCGGCGGGTCCGCAGCGTGCGCAGGAATGCGGCGATCAGCCGCACCCAGGTGGCGCGGTAGTAGAAGAGGAGGGCGAGCGCGGTCGCGACGTGGAGGCCCACCAGGAACGCGAGCCAGTACGACTCGGCGGCCGACTGGGCGGCGACGACATCGTTCCAGCCGAGCAGCGCGGGCAGGAGCACCGAGTGCCCGAGGCTCGACACGGGGAACAGCTCGGTGACGCCCTGCAGGAGGCCGAGCACGAGGGCTTGGGGGTAGGTCAGCATCGCGCGAGCCTACCCGATATCCGCGGCGAGCCCGGGGAAGGCAGGGTCGCCGCCGACGCGCCGGGCCCGGGCGAGGCCGATCGCGGCCGACGCGCGCGGCCCATCGGCTCAGCCAGCGGCTCCGCGCGACGCCCCCATCACGCCTCGAGCACGCGCCGCGGGTCCGGCCACTGCTCGAGCCCGACCGAGCGCGCCGCCTCGTCGACCAGCGAGCAGAGCTCCTCGCGCACGTCGTCCGGCAGGCCTACTGGCGGGTTGGCGGCCATCGCCGCCGCCCTCGCGGCGGCGCTGTCGACTAGGCCGGTCCGCCCCGACGCCTGCCACTCCGCGAACCCGCCGCGGTACGACAAGGTGGGCCGGACGAAGTCGGTGCGCAGGTACCGGCGGGTGTGGGCGGTGGCCAGGAAGCCGTAGCCGGGCTCCAGGCCCTCGGCGATGGCGTCGAGGCTGAGCGCGGTCGCGTCCCAGGCCGGCTGCCGGAACGCGTAGAAGGCGTAGTTGAGGACCTCGTCGTCGATGACCAGCGCCTCGGCCGAGCCCGAGACGCCGCTCTGGTTCTCGCCCGGGCCGGACAGGAACCGCGGGTGCGACGCCAGCCCCAGGATGGCGTTGGCCATGTGCTCGTAGCCGAACTGGGTGTCCACGACGACCGAATCGGAGGTCGGCCCGTAGCAGTCGCAGGCCAGGCCGTACCGGCGCGCCAGCAGGGTCGCCGCGATGGACGCGACCCCCGTCTCGGGCGGGCCGGAGGTCACGACGCCGGTCCGCGGGTTGATCGACGAGAGTCGGGGGCCGTAGTAGAGCGGCGTGCCGGGCTCGACCGCCTGGGTCAGCACGAGGCCCGCCAGCACCTCGGCGTTCTGCGTCGCGAGCGCGGCCGAGATCGACCCGGGCGCCGTGGTGCCGGCGGCGGGGCAGGGGAGGATCTCGACGGCGACCTGGCCGGCGCGGACCGTGGCGATCAGGGCGTCGGACACCTCGGCCCCCAACTGGAGGGGGCTCACGGGCGAGAACGCCAGGTCCACGGGGTACCGGCCGCCGGTCCCGTCGGCGCCGGTGACCGCGACGGCCATCCGCCGCAGGAAGTCGCCCTGGAAGGCGTGCGAGATGCCCGGGCCGCCGATCGGCTTGTCGGTCTCGCGGGCGAGCACCAGGTACGAGTACAGGGGCTCGAGCGGGTGCGGCACGTCGTCGGGCTGGACGAGCGAGGTGACGGCGTGCAGGTTCGCCATGTGGTGCATGACGCGGGTGAGGCGCACCTGGTCGGCCACCGTGGCGCGGCGGGCGAGCCCGGTCTTGGGGTCGACGATGTCCCTGGCGCCGCCCATGTTGTGGACGAACGTGGGGCCCGGCTCCGCGTCGACCGGGATGGACCGCGCCTCGTCGCGGGCGACCAGGGTGAACCGGGGCGGGCAGGCGGCCACCGCGTCGGCGACGACCCCGCGCGGCATGAGGATCCGGCCGCTCGGCCCCTCGGTGCAGCCGCCCGCGAGCAGGATCTCGCGGGCGGCGGGCGACTCCACCTGCGCCCCGAGCCGCTCGAGCACTGACAGCGACGTCTCGTGGATCGCCTCGATGGCCTCGTCGGGCCACAGGTCAAGCATGCCGTTCCCCATCGATCGTCCCTGCCTTGTGCCTACGCCGAGACCAGCCGGCCGATGAGGACGCCCGCCAGCGCGGCGGCTCCCGCGATGGCCATCGTCTGGAGGGCGGTGCGCCAGATCGGCTCGCGGCCGATCAGGCCGCGCGCGATGCCGAGCGCCGCCATGAGCATGCCCGTGATGACCAGCGACACGACCCGGGCGGTCTCGATCGGGAAGATGGCGAATGGCAGCACCGGGACGCCGGCCGCCAGGAGGTCTGCGAAGAACATCCACAGGGCGTGGGCGCGGGGCGACGCCCCGTTCCCGCGGGGCAGGCCGACCTCGTACGCCGCGACGTGGTCGAGCATCGCCCGCGGGTTGCGCAGGAAGGCGCGGCTGACCGCCGCGGCCTCGTCGTCGGTGAAGCCGGACTGCCGCAGCTGCGTGACCACGCGCTCGCGGGCGCTGTCGGGATCGGCCTCGATCCGCTTGCGCAGCCGCTCGACCTGGGCGCGCGCGACGCTGTTCTCGGAGTGCACGTCGAGGTAGGTGCCGGCCATCATCGAGACGGCGCCGGCCACGGCGCCGGTCGCCCCCGCCAGCAGCACGATGCTTGCCGCGTTGGTGCTGGCCGCGACGCCGAAGACGAGGCCGGAGATGGACACCGCTCCGTCCTCCATGCCGAACGCGACATCGCCGATCGAATCGAGCAGCGAGCGGCGGAGGCGGGCGGGCAGGTCTCGGAGCGGATGCACGACCGGGCGGCTCCTAGGGCGGGGAAGACGAGTCTACCCGGGCCGTCTGGGGGGACGCCGAGAAGGCTCAGGGTGCGGGCGCCGTCGGTCCCGTCGTGGCGCGGTACCCGCCGGCCCACTGCGGGCGCCCGGCCGGGCGCCGCCGGGCGCCGACCAACTGGCGGCCCTATGAGCGGCCGCTCCTCTCGGAGGGCCGCGTCGTGGTCCGCGCGACGCCTGTCCCGACTGCCACCGGTCAGCCGGGCCGCGCATCGGCCCACTCGTCGCCCCGCCCGCCCATACGGCCATCTGCTGGCCGAGCGATCTGTCGTCGGGTGCAGTAAGGGCGAGTTGAGTGACAGCCCCGACAATCCCGTCATGGGTTCACGCGACCGGGCTGCGGCAGTCGGCGCAGCGGACGCTTGGCGATTTGCAGCGGATGTCGGCCGGGAGACCCGCAATGCGCGGCGATCGGCGGGCGCGAGTCAGCGTGTCGTCTCGGCGCGAGCCGGCGTGAGTCGGACACAACTCGGCCGCCTCGAGCGGGGCGAGCTCCGCGGTCCGCCGCTCACGCTCATCTGTCAGGCGGCGCGAGCGGTTGGCCTGACTGCCAGCCTCAAGGCCTATCCCGATGGCACCCGCCTGCGCGATGCGGGCCAGCTGCGCGTGCTCGGTCGCTTCGATCAGGTGCTTGCCCCGCCCCTCCGCATTAGTCGCGAGGTGCGGCTGCCGCTACTGGGGGACCTGCGCGCGTGGGATGAACGCGTCACCGACGGGACGCACGCCGCCTCGGTCGAGTGCGAGGTCCACCTCAACGATGTCCAGGCCCTCCAGCGCCGGATCGCGCTCAAGCTGCGCGACGATCCTGCGGCCGGCGTGGTGATCCTCCTGCTCGCCGACACTGCCCACAATCGACGGGTCCTCGCGGAGCACCGGGAGGCGCTGCGCACCCAGTTCCCGCTCGATGGCGGCGCGGTCCTCCGGGCTCTGCGAGCGGGGCGGATCCCGCCTGCCAGTGGTCTGGTTCTGCTGTGACGGCTCGGCGTCTTCCTTGCGCTCGGCGTCTTCCTGCGCCCGGCGGCTACTTCGCCGACCCGCCCGACCGAGCAGCCGCCCCGTGCAGGGGCTCGAACGGCGCACGGGCCGTGTAGCCCGACCGCGCAGGCGCCCGCGCCGCATCTGACCGGCCGGGGGCCTCGAACGGCGCACGGGCCGTGTGGCCCGGCGCTTCGGCCGCCCATGCAGCCGCCCCGTGCAGGGGCGGGAGCGGCGGGAGGGGTGCGCTGGAGAAGGCACGGCCGCCCCGGCCCGGCTCCGCGAAGCCGCCCCCTACCGCATCTCCTTCCAGCGCTCGAACGCCGCCACGGCCACCGGCAGCGTGGGGTAGAAGCGCTCCTCGTCGATCGCCTCGAGCAGCTTCCCACGGACCAGCTGCGCGCGCAGGTCCTGCTTCACGCGCGCCATCGCGAACACGACGTTCCGCCGCGCCAGGTCCCGCGCGAACTGCTCCAGCACCTCGACCGCCGTCGTGTCCAGCTCCACGATCGCCTCCGCGTTGAGCAGGAACCACCTGACCCTGGTCGGCTGCTCGTCGACCGCGGCCAGCGCCCGGGCGCGGAAGTCGGGGGCGTTCGCGAAGCACAGCGGGGCGTCGTACCGGAAGACCAGGAGCCCCGGGATCTGGGTGGCGTCCGGGTAGTCGGCGATGTTGTGGAGCCCGGCCAGGCCCGGTACCCGCCCGAGGACGGACGCCGGCGGGCGGGCGACGCGCATGAACAGGTCCGCCACCGACAGCGCGATGGCGATCAGGATGCCGGCCAGCACGTCGAACACCAGGACGCCCAGGAGGGCGGCCATCGCCAGCCCGAGCTCCGTGGAGCGGAACGTCCACAGCCGCTGGAGCTCGCCCACGCGCACCAGGCGCCAGCCCGCGAACACGACGATGCCCGCCAGGACCGCCTTGGGGATCAGCGCGATCAGCCCGGGCGCCAGCAGCACGATCACGACGGTGGACGCCGCCGCCACGAGTCCGGCCAGCTGGGTGCGGGCGTGCATCGCGTCGAGGATGGCCGAGCGCGACCCGGAGGCCGAGATGGCGAAGCCGCCGGTCAGGCCCGCCCCCAGGGTCGCGACGCCGAGTGCCAGCAGCTCCTGGTTGGCGTCGATCTCCTCGCCGGTCCGGGCGGCGAAGGCGCGCCCGGTCAGCGCCACCTCCGAGTACGCGACGAAGGTGACCGCCACGGTGCTGCCGAGGAGCTCCCCGACGTCGCCGAGCCCGATCGGCGGGAGCGAGATGCTGGGCAGCCCGCTCGGCACCGAGCCCACGAGCGCCACGCCGTGCTGGTCGAGGTGGAGCAGCGCCACCGCCAGCCCGCCGGCGATCACCGCCAGCAGCGTGCCCGGCGCCAGGGGCGCGACGCGGCCGAGGGCCACCAACCCCACCACGACCGACACGCTGAGGGTGAGGACGATCGCGTTGACCTCGCCCAGCCGACCGGCGAGCTCGACCGCCTTGCCGAGGTTGGAGGAGGATGTGAGGGTGAGGCCCGTCAGCGACCCCAGCTGGCCCAGGATCATCACCAGGCCGAGGCCGGCCATGTAGCCCAGCAGGATCGGCCGCGAGAGCATGTCGGCCACGAACCCCAGCCGCAGCGCCCACGCGGCCAGGCACGCCAGCCCGACCATGACCGCGAGGGCGGCCGAGAGCGCGACCCAGCGGTTCGGGTCGCCGCCGGTGAGCGGCGCGACCGCCGCCGCCACCATCACGCAGGCTCCGGCCTCGGGCCCGACCGAGAGCAGCCGGGACGTGCCGAGGAGCGCGTAGATGACCATCGCGATGACGGCCACCCACAGCGACGTGAGCGGCGGCGCCCCGACGATCCCCGCATACGCGAGGCACTGCGGGACGAGGTAGGCGGTGACGGTGATGCCGGCCACCACGTCGGGCCGCAGCCACGTGCGCTCGTAGCGGCGGAGCTGCGTGAACCCCGCCGCGGCCGCGGCGTGCGTGTGGCGTGCAGCCTCGTTCTGGGCCAAGTCGTGCTCCACCGGACGTCATGGACGTTGGGGACGGAAGGCACTCCGTGATTGACGGTGTCGGTGGGATGGTAGGCCCACGCGAGGCTCGCGGTCCGCTGGTACGAGCAGACCGATCGCCGGCCCCGACCGGCCGACCACTGGCCCGGCAGACCTTCGAGGCACCGGGCGCACAGGTGACCACCGGCCGACAGGGGCGATGGCCGGACCGCGAGCCCGCTTCTCCGAGCCTCGACTGCCGCCGCCACGGAACCGTGCGGGCGGCCAGAACGTCCTCCGCCCATGCGCCGTCGCTCGCCGGCCAGGCCCGGCCTCTCCCTGCTCGTCGCGCTCGCGGCCCTCTCCGCCGCCGCGTGCAGCCCGGGACCGGGCTTCCCCGCGACTTCGCCCTCCGGCCCCGCGGCGGCGACCGCCAGCCCATCGCCCGCCCCCGGCAGCCCCACATCGTCGACCGGTCCCGCCGCCTCGCCCACCCGGATCGCCGCGGCGGCCGACGCGTTCGCCGTGGTGCGGGCGCGATCGCCCTACTTCGATGCCGTCGAGGCCCGAGACCCGCAGCGGGTGGGCCAGGCCGCCTGGTGGACCGCGACCCCCTCGACGCCGGGGACCAGCGGCGGCTGGGTCGTCACGGTCAGCGTCGGCTGGGGCGACTGCCCGGCAGGCTGCATCGACAGCCATGTCTGGCGCTGGTCGGTCGCCGCCGACGGCGCGACGACGCTCGTGGACGAGACGGGCCCCGCGCTGCCCGGCGCCGTGCGGACCGGGCTGGTCGCATCGGCCACGGCAGGAGGCGTGGGGGGCGAGGTGACCGCGGGCCCGACGTGCCCGGTCGTCCGTCCCGGCGAATCCGGCTGCGACGACCGACCGGTGGCGGACGCGGACCTGGTGGTCCGGGACGCGACCGGCGCCGAGGTCGCGCGGTTCACGACCGACAGCAGCGGCCTGTTCCGGATCGGCTTGGCGCCGGGGGGCTACACGCTCGAGCCGCAGCCCGCGGCCGGCCTGCTGGGCACGGCCAAGCCTGAGACGTTCACCGTCGCCGCGGGCGTGCTGACCTTCCTCGCGGTCAGCTACGACACGGGCATCCGGTGACGGCGCCCCGTCGCCCACCGCCACGGGTGCCGGTGCGCTGACGGTGCCGGCACGCTCGACGCGGGTGGCTGCCTACTTGATCAACTGGACGCCCACGGCCTTGCTGTTTCCCTGGCCGCCGCCGATCCCCGCCCCGATCGTCCCCGTGCCAACGATGCTCTCGAACTTGCCGATGATGCACGACGTGGCGCCGTTGCCGCCGCAGATCGGGTTGTTGTTGGAGGAGATGTAGGCGCCGTTCGTGTAGCCGCCGGCAACCCCGTTCGCGATGCCGGCGGCGATGCAGTCGGGGTCGGTCGGCCCGCACAGCTGCAGGTGGGCGAAGCTGGGCATCCGGTACCAGTTGTTGGAGCCGTGGCCGCCGGGGCTGCTGCAGCCGTAGTTCGTCGCCGGGTCCGAGACCTGGGCCTCGTTGGGCGTGGTGGAGCAGGTGAGGTCGAACTGGGGCACCAGCACGATCTGGCCGTTGTAGGCCCGCAGCGCCGTCTGCAGGTCGCTCGAGTTGGTGTTGCCCGTCTGGTTGACCCACTGCCACGAGGGGAGCGGCACGGCCGGGTTGTTCGGCGTGTTGATCGAGCTGATGAGGTCGTTCGTCCCGCCCCCGCCCCCGCTCCAGTCGATCCAGCCCACGTTGCCGTCACCGTTGGTGCACAACGGGATGACGTAGACGGTGTGGCCGTCGGCGGTCCACTGGGTGCCCGAGTCGATGGTGCCATTGCTCTGGCTGCACGTGATGCTGTCGATTGGCACCGCGATGGGCAGCATGCCGCACTGCGTCCCGTCCGTGGCCGCGCACGTCTCCTGCAGGTAGCCGGCGGCCGCCGACGCCTGGGTGCTGACCCGGATCGACGACAGCCCGATCACGCCGGCGAGATAGGTGCGCACGTCCTGGCTGACCTGCACCAGGACGCCCGCGACCGGGCCCGGCGAGACGTTGGGGCAGTCCGGCGTCGACGACGTCACCGCCGGCTGGGCGTTCGCGGCGTTCCCGACCCGCATGGCGGCGGCGAAGTTGTAGGTGTTGTCGGCGTTGAGGGCCTTCGTCCCGTCCGCGGCCAGCGGGATCCCGCAGATGTCCGTGTAGTACGCGGCGGACACGACGACCCCGTTGGCGGCGGCCGTGCTGTTGATCGCCGCCGCAACCGTGGCGTCCCACCCCTGGACCGGCGAGGTCGCCCCGGCGAACTCCTCGGCCATGATCACGGCCCCTGCCTCGGCTGAGGCGTCGGCCGCGTTCTGTGACAGGCGCTGGTGGGCCATGGCGTTGCCGCCGTCGATGATCACCGCGACGGCACCGATCACCGCGAACATGGCCAGCACCATCAGCACGATGGCCTGCCCCGCGGCACGTCCGTTACGTCGTGACCTGCTCACCACTGCCACCTCAGGGGAAGACTCGCTCGATGGGCATCGTCGACGTGGCCCGCATCGTGATCGGCCCGATGAAGTTGCCGATCAGCGGCGTGATCGGCGTCCACTGGTACGTGACCGTGACGCTCGCGATGCACCCGACGTGGAACGGGGTGCTCGAGGACGGGCTGGGACCGGCCGGACAGTTGAGCGTCTGGCCGGTGGGCGGACCGTAGGTGATCACCACCGCTGAGGGCTGGACGCCCAGGGTCAGCGCCGCTGCGGCCGCGCATGCACGCGCCGACCAGGTGGGATTCCCGGTCGGGTTGCTGTCCTCCACCGGCATGATCTCGCTGCAGGTGGTGTCGGAGACATCGGGGTACAGCTGGTTCACGGCCGCCACCCGAGCGCCCTGGCGCGCGGCGTCGGTGATCGTGGTGTAGGAGTAGACCGCCCGTCCCATGTCGAACACGGCGATCATGAGCAGCGTGATGATCGGCAGGACGAGGGCGATCTCGGCGAGCCCCTGGCCGCGCTCGCCCCACCGACGACGCTGGCCGCTCATTTCCAGGTCACCGTCATGATCTCGGTGTTGCAGGGCTGCGTGGTGTTGGCGGCAGGGTTCTGGCCGATGATGTTGCCGCCGCCGGGCGGCCACGAGGCGGGTGCCATCGGGTTGTAGATGACCGGGATCTGGAACGACGCCGCAGCCCACTGCTGCTGCGCGTTCTCGGCCTTGACGGGCATCAGGTTGGGGACGGTGCACATCGGTGTCGGCGTGGGCGAGGGCGATGTCGACGGGGTCGGCGTCGGCGTCGGCGTCGGCGAGGTCGACGGCGTGGCCGAGGGCGATGTCGACGGGGTCGGGGTCGGCGCGGGGGTCGGGATGTTGGCGATCATGCCGCTCCGGTTCGGGTAGCTCGCCGACGCGGACACCGGCAGGGCTCCGCCGAACATCGAGCCGATGACCGGCGTGATGAACGGGAAGTTGCAGACGACCCGCACGGTCACCGGAGAGCCGATCGTGTTCACGCCGTTCGCTCCGTTCGGGAACCCGGGGGTGGGAAGCGGGCTCGGCATCGTGCAGTTGATTCCCGATGCCTCCTGCGTGATGAGGGTCCGGTACTGCGTCTGCACGGCCGAGTTCGGGTTGGTCGAGTTCCAGGCGGTCGGGTTCTCGGCGGCGTAGTTGGCCGCCACGCGCACCACGTTGTTGAGCTGGACCCAGCCCAGGAAGATCCGACCGAAGTCGATCCCGAACAGGACCAGCAGCAGCAGCAGCGGCAGCACCAGCGAGAACTCGACCAGTGATTGGCCGCGTGTTCGCCTCCGCCCCTGCTGTGGGCGCGGCAGGGTTGCTCGCATGGATCGCCTCAGACCGGATGGGCTCATCGGTTCCTGACGATCACAAGTCAACCTTACGCAGGCCCTTGCGGGCAGCCCATCCGATCGGCCATGGGCGGGGGTACTTTCGCCAAGGGCCGGGCGTCTTGCCGAGGCGCGACGACGCTCGGGCGGGAGATCAAGACGAGGCGCCCGGAGGCGCCCCGTCTTCCCCGGCGGTCGGACCCGGCTGGGGTCGTTCACGTCAAGCGCTAGTTCGAGAGGCGGACCACGTACGCCCCGAACGGACTCTCCTGGATGTCGCCGATGCACTGGCCGGCCGCCTGCTCGGCGGCGGTGCACTCGCCCACGGTCATCGGCTGGCGGCGGAAGTCGCTCGAGAAGTACCCGGTGATCGTCTTGTTGCTGCCGCCCGATGCGGACACGACGTGGAACATCGCCCAGCCGTAGAAGCAGCCGTTCTGGTAGGTGGTGGACGGAGGGGCGCAGTTGGGATTACCGGGGCCCGTGATGGGCACGGGCACGTCGGAGCCCGACAAGTACGTGTTGACCGCGCTCCACACGTCGTTGTGGAAGCCCTGGTTGTGCTGGCCCAGGTACTGGTCCATGCCGAAGGTGGCCGTGACCACGTTGGTACCGTTGATGATGTCCACCACCTCGGCGGAGTTGACGTTGTTGTTGCCGTTGAAGTCGGTCCAGGCGATGTCGGTGGCGTTGACCGGGTAGTCGCCGTTCGCGGTGCCGAACGCCTGAGGGTTGTTGGCGGTGTACTTGGGCGTGCCGTCCGCGTTGAACGCCCCCACGTCCATGATCCAAGGTCCGGCGCCCACGGCCGTGTCGACCGACCCCGTGATCGAGGTGGCGGTCACCGAGACGTCCCACGTGTTCATGCCCATCACGCGGGCGAACGAGTTCTGGTGCGGCTTGGTGATGTCCACCTGCACCGTGGCGCCGTGGGGCAGCAGGGCCACCGTGACCGCGACGGTGGAGCCGACCCCGTTGGTGTAGCCGTTGCCGGTGGCTGAGGCCTGCGCGGCGGCCGTCGCGGCCGCCGTGGACGCCGCGGCGTTCTTGGTGGTCATGTACGTGTTGAGGTACGCGTTGGCGCCGGCCAGCGCCGCCAAGTCTGCCCCATTCTGCTCGCCGCGCCGCTGGTTGAAGGCGTCGCCGCCGTCGAGCACCAGCCCGACCATGGCGACCACCGCCACGATGCCCAGGGCGAACAGGACCAGGATCTGGCCGCGCTGCCCGCCGCGGGGGGACGTCGCTTGGTTCATGACTTGCCTCGCCTTCACGGGATCTGGCTCGAGCCGGTGGCGCTCAGCGTGATGGAGCCGCCGAAGCCCATCAGCGTCAGCGGTTGGTAGACCGAGGTGACCGTGACCTGCACGTAGTCACCGGAGGTGCACGGGAGGTCCGTGCTGGGGGTGCCGTCGACCCGCATACACGCGAACGTCGGGCTTGACATGCCGGGTGTCAGGCCCTGCTGGACGGCGACCCGGTCCGCGGTCTGCGGTGAGGCGCCCAGGACCAGGCCCGGATACACCGCGGTGACGCGCGCGATCTCCCGGGCGGCCTCCGAGAGGCCGTTGTACGTGTACACGCCGCGGCCCAGGTCGAACACGGCGATCAGCATCAGCAGGAAGATGGGGATGGCGAGCGCGAACTCGACCATGGCCTGGCCGGTCGAGCGGCCGTTGAGCATCGGATCGTGTCGCGGGATCATGCCGGCAGGGTCGTGATGTTGGCCTGGTAGGAGAAGACGCCGCTCGGCGTCGTCACGGTCAGCGTCACCAGGAAGGTCTTGCCCTTGTTGCCGTTGCCGTAAGCGTGGGTCGTCGTGGACGTGTCGGTCCCCCCAGCCGCGGTCGTGCCGTCACCGAAGTCCCAGCGCCAGTACGAGATGGCACAGCTGCCAGTCGTCGGGGTTGAAGTGCTCGTGAACGACACGGGTCCGTTCTTGTCGGTCTGCGAGGACGAGAACCCCACTTGCGGCGGCGCACAGGTCGGGGAGGCCGACGCTGACGCCGATGCAGTCGCTGACGCCGATGCACTCGCGGACGCCGACGCGCTGGCCGACGGGCTCGCCGAGGCGAGCCCTGTGCCCGGCGGCGTGATGATGACGTTCGCCGTGGCAGTCCTGGCGAATGTCACGTTCGAGCCGCCCGTGAACGCCCAGAGCAGCGGCGTCAGGACGTGGAAGTGGCCGGTCACGGCGACGGTCACCGTCGTGCCGTAGTTCAGGGCGCAGCTGGGGGTGCATGTCATCGCCACATCCGAGGGGCCGATCGCGACCATCCCGCTCTGGTCCTCCGTCGTGGCCGCGCACACGACCGGGTTTGTCGTCGCGTTGCACGCGCTGCCGGCGGAGAAGCCGGTGGGCTGCGTGGCGGCCACCATCGCGGCCGCCCGTGCGCTGTTCGACACGGCGATCTCGGCGTAGAACACGCGCCCGAGGTCGATTGCCGCGAGCAGCAGGATCAAGAGGATCGGGGTCACGAGCGCGAGCTCCACGAGGGCCTGGCCCCGGGAGATCGAGTGCATGTGGCGCTTCACGGCGGACCGTGCCCAGTGCGCGCGCCGGGTGCCGTGGCGGGACTTGGCAGGCGCGGGCGTTCGAGGGCGCGGCACGCGGTTCGGGACCCTGTCGGGTCGGGTCATCGTCATTCAAGCTCCCCCGGCCAGCCGGTGGCTGTCGTGGCCCGGGACTCGATGGGCCAGTCGGGAGGACGCTACGCGGCGGTGGTGCGCCCACGCGATCACCAGAAAGTCATGGTCCTGCCGACCCGGCTGCGTCGGGAGCCACGCTGCCGCGCGCACGGACTCGCTCGGGGACTGGCTGCCGGTCCGGTCTTCGCCATGCCGCAGCCGCGGCAGCATCGCTCGCATGCGCTGTCTCCAACGGGGACGCTCGTTGGTGATCGACAGTCGCAAGCCAACCTTACGGAGGCGCTTGCGAGCAGCCCATCCGATCGGTCATGGCAGGGGGTACTTTCGGTGGCGGGCGATCAGGCGGCGCAGGAGCGGAACGGGGCGCCCGAAGGCGCCCCGTTTCCCCTGGCAGTGGTGGCGAGTCGACTTGCGCCGAGCCGTCCGGACGCGCTCAGCTTGGAGACGATGCCGGCCGCGGGCTCCTCATCGGATCAGTGGATCAACTGGACGCCTGGCGGCGAGTACTGGCCGTTTGCACCGCCTCCGGCCCCCACACCGGCGCCCTGCGACACGGCCTCGTCGGGGCCAACGAACGACCCTATGAGGCATGAGGAGACATTGCCCGTGCTCAAGGTCGAGTATGCGTACGCGGCACATAGGCCGCCGTCGCTTCCGTTCAGGAACGATTCCTGCAGATGGAACTGGGCAAAGCCCACCAAGAAGTACCACTGCTGCGTTCCGTTGCCTCCGAGCGTGCCTCCGTTGCCTGCACAGTCGGTGATCTGGCCGGGGGCTGGGAGCAGCACTCCATTCGGCGCGTCGCAGGTGGCGTTGAAGATGGGCAGCAGAATGTCGTGTCCGTTCCAGGTATCCATCGCGCTCTGCACTTGGCTAGACGACACGCTGCCTGTCTGCGTGACGTAGTACCAGCCAGGGGTCACGATGGCAGGGTTGTTCGGGGTCAGGATCGCGTTCGCCAACTCGCTGGCGCCGCCCGCGGTGGGCGTCCAGTCGATCCAGCCGACGTTGCCGGGACCGCCCTTGCACAGGTCCACCGAGATGACCTGTCCGACGGGCCATGGGAACGTCCCAGGCACGGCGTCCCCGTTCGTGTCGCATCCCGTAGCTAGCAGCGGGAATGTGACCGGGATCACTGGCCCGCCGTAGGCGGTCATGTATCCAGAGATCGCCGTGGCCCCGGCGGAGGCTGTGAAGTTGTCCATGCCAACCACGCCGCCGAAATACGTCCTGAAGGACCTGCTCGCCGACACTTGGACGCCTGCCGCGAACTTCCCGGGGCACGCAGCGCACGGCGGAATTGCGGTCGCCGGACTCACATAGGCTGCGGTCGCGTCGGAGCAGCTGCTCACAGCGTTTCCGCTGGCATCGAGCACGGTTCCGTTGAGGTCGGTGTAGCACGCCAGCGGCCGCTGCCCGCCGATCCCATCGGGGATCTGAGCGATGACGATCGAATTCGAAGCGGCAGACCCCTGGACGGCGTTGCTGACGTCTGCCCCTGACGGTGACGGAGAAACGCCGACCAGTTTCTGCATCAGGACAACGGCTCCCGCCTCCGCAGCGGCATCCGATCCGTTCTGAGTGGCGCGCTGCTGCGCGTACGCATTCCCCCCGTCCACGACGAGGGCGGTCATCGCGAGGAGGGCCGCCATCGCGATGACCACAAGCACTAGTGACTGGCCGCTGGCCGAGCCGCGGCTTCGCGAGTCCATCAGCTGTGCTCCCATTCTCGGCACCCTACGGAATCGGGCATGTCGCAGCACCATCCACGCATACGCTCTCGATTGCTTGGACACTCGTGTTTGTCAGGACGATCGGTCCAACGATTGATCCGATGATCGGGGTGATCGCGCGAAACGTGTATTGCACCGTGACCTTCGCCACGCAACCGTACGTCGCCGCTGGGCACGCGGCCCCCGAGGGTGTGGAGAACTGCACGCACACGCCCGTTGGCTGCGTGGCCGGGCATCCGGTGGACGTGGGGTCGACGCCTAGACCTGTAGCCTGTGCGGCTGCGCGAGAGGCGATATCGGCCACCGTCTGGTTCACAATCGCCGTTCGTACGCCCTCGCGCGAGGCACCAGCGATCGTGTTGTAGGCGAAGATTGCGCGGCCAAGATCCACGGTCCCAAGCAGGATCACGATGATGAGTGGCAGCACCAGTGCCATCTCAACGAGGGACTGGCCGGCGGCACGGCCACGACCGGCGGGACGCCCACGATGTGCGCGCATCAGTACGAGACCACGATCGCGTGCGTCGGGGCCACGCACGATCCGGCGGTGGGAACCTGCCCGATGACGGTTTGGTTGTTATGGCCCGCGGATGGTGTGAACGGACCCGAGAACCCTGCCCCGGCCCAGGCGTTTCGCGCCGCCTGCACCGTCAAACCGACGAGGCTCGGCACCTGAAGGTTTGGGGTCGTGCACGGGACGACGGGCGGGACCGGTACGCCGGAGATGGTGCCGCTGCGGACAGGGAACACGGCGTTTGCCCCTACGTTGATCATGCCGCCGAAGATTGATCCGACAACCGGCGTGAACGGTGTGAACGCGCACGTGAGTTGAACAGTCGCGCTCGACCCAACATTGGTGTTGGGGGCGAACGTCGGGCCGGCCACCGTTGGGATCGTGCAGTCGATCCCGGATGTGTCGCTGAGCACGGTCGACTGGTAATCGCTGCCGGGCCCGAATGACGCGGTCGGGTTCGACGCGGCGTAGTTCGCTGCGATCCGAGCCGCGTTCTGAAGGTTGATCCAGCCGAGAAACAGTCGCGAGAAATCGATCACCACCAGGAGGATGAGGAGCAGGAGGGGGAGCACCAAGACGAACTCGGCGATGGCTTGGCCCTTCGACCTGCGCCGCGTACCCCGGTGGAGTCGTGGCGGCGAAACGCTCACTTCTGGTGACGGACGAACTCGCGTCGCCGCCTGATCTTCGCCCACAGGCTGCGTCGAACCGAGACCCCACCGGGTCGCCCGTCGGCGACCCGTCTCCCCAATGTGCATCGCGCTCTCCCCCGCGCAGCTCGCACCGACCGTCGCAGCCGGGACGTGGAGACCCCGGGTTCCCTTCCGGGTCAAGGCTGCGTGACGTGGTGCGGGTCGTAGTCTCGCGCCTCCACCTTGCATCACCCCTTACAGGAGTACCGGTCCAGCGCCAGTACCGGTGACGCAGGGCAACGTCGTCAGCCCTCCTCCGGCGCCTCCGCGGGGAGCGAGATGACGAACGTGGCGCCCCGGCCGGCCTCGGGTTCGGACAGCTCGAGCTCGCCGCCCATCGCTCGGCACAGCTCGCGCGACACGTAGAGGCCCAGGCCGCTGCCCTCGCCGCTCGGACGCTCGGCGCCGCGCGCGAAGCGACGGAAGAGCCGGTCCCGGTCGGCGTCATCGACGCCCGGGCCGTGGTCGGCGATCGTGATCGTGAGCTCGCCGCCGGCGGGGTTCGCCACGACGCTGGCCTCGACCGGGGCCCGCGCGCCGTAGCGCACCGCGTTGTCGAGCAGCGCCCACAAGACCTGGTCGAGCTGGTCGGGATCGCCGAGGGCGAGCCAGCCCGCCGCGCGGTCGTCGAGCGCGAACTTGACGTCATCGGCGCCCAGCGCCTCCCACGTGCGCCGCACGCGCGGCACGGGCGCGAACACCTCGAGGCGGGGCCGCAGGGCGCCCGACTCGATGCGGCTGACGGTGAGCAGCTGGCGGACCATGCGCGACAGGCGGTCCGCCTGCTCGGTGATGATGCCGAGGCGCCGGTCCGGATTCTCGGCGGCCAGCTGCTGCGCGTAGCCGGCGATGCTGGCGAGGGGCGTCTGGAGGTTGTGCGACACGCCGCGCAGGAAGTCGTCCTTCGCCTCGTCGAGGTCGCGGAGCTGGCGGTTCTGCCGCTCGACGCGCGCGTAGAGCTCGGCGTTGCGGACGGCGGCCGCCACCTCCACCGCGAACAGCTCGAACAGGTCCTGGTCGGCGCGCTCCCACGGACGGGTGGCCGGCAGGTGGCCCACGGCGATCCCCTGCGCCTCGCCGTTGGCGACCAGGACGGCGCGCACGGGGATGGGCTCGCCGGGGACCGGCTCCTCGTAGGGGATCTCGCGCGGGTCGATCAGGAGGACGTCGCAGTCGATCATGCCGAACGCCTCGCGGGCGGCTGCGGCGGCCCGGCTCGCCAGCTGGTCGGGCGCCTCGCCCAGGGTGGCGCTCTCGACGACGTCCAGAACCCGGCGGAGCTCGCGGGTCCGGCGCGCCAGGTCGCGTGCCAGCCGCGTGTGGCTCTCGGCGAGGCGGCTCAGCTCGTCGTCGCCGGGGAGCTCGGGGCTGGTGGGCTCCTCGCCCGCGGCGGCCCGCTCGACGGACCCGGCGATCGCCCGCAGGGGCGACGTCAGCTCCGACGCGAGCAGCAGCGCGAGCAGCAGCGCGAAGGCGACGGCCACGGCCACCGCGAGCAGCAGGACGCGCGCCATCGTGGCTCCCGGGTCCGTCGTGTCCACAAACAGGAGCGTCACCGCGCCGAAGCCGAGCACTGGCAGGACGCCGGCGGCGATCAGGGCGACGGTCAGCCGGAGCCGATAGGAGAGCCGGCCCGCCCGATACGGGGGCGGCGACGGGTCGGGATGGCGCGGGCCGCTCACGCCTGCTCGGCGTCGGCGGCGCCCACCAGCCTGTACCCGATGCCGCGCACGGTCAGCAGGTGGACGGGCTTGTTGGGGTCCAGCTCCACCTTCTGGCGAAGGCGCCGCATCGTGACCCAGACATAGCTCGGGTCGGCTTCGTCGGTGTCGGCCCAGCCGCGCGCGAGGAGGGTCTCGGTGGTGACGGTCTGGCCAAGGTTGGCCGCCAGCGCGTACAGCAGGCGCGACTCGGTGGGCGTCAGCTGGACCGACTCGCCGGCGACGACGGCTTCGCGGCGGTGCAGCTCGAGCGCGAGGTTCGGGCCGAGCTCGAGGCGCTGGCGGGGCACACGGTCGCCCATGCGGCGGAGCACGCGCGTGATGCGGGCGCGCAGCTCGGGGTAGTGGTAGGGCTTGGTGACGTAGTCCTCGGCGACCTCCTCGAGCAGGTCGGCCTTGGAGTCGGCGGTGTCGATGGCGGAGAGGACGATGATCGGCAGGTCCGCGCGGGCCTTCACCTCGCGCGCGAGCGTCAGGCCGTCCTTGCGCGGCATCAGCATGTCGATGATCAGCAGGTCGGGCCAGGCCACCGAGAGGCGGCGGAGCGCCTCCTCGCCGTCACGGGCCGTCGACACGACGTAGCCGTCGGCGCGCAGCTGCTCGGCGAGGATGACGAGCAGGTTCGGGTCGTCGTCCACGATGAGGATCCGCGGGGCCGTGCCGACCGGCCCGGGTCCCATGTGCAGCATGACCGGAGCATAGCGGGGCGGGGACTCCGGTTGGCGACGCCGCGGTGGGTTGGCGCGGGCGGGCCTGGGGCCGCGCTAGGCTGCAGGCTGCCGCCGCGGGCCGCGTCGTGGCCCTATGGGAGGACGCGGCGGTGGTTGGGCCGGCCAGGGGCCTATTCAGTGACGCGCAGGCCTCGACACCCGCCGCTCGGGCCACGAGCCGGCCCGGGCGGAGCGTGAGCCGTCCATAGGGCCACGGGGTGGCCCGAGGTGGAAGAGCGCCCTGCCCCGCCCGGCGGAACGGGCCGCTCCGGGCCACGGGGTGGCCCGAGGTGGAAGAGCGCCCTGCCCCGCCCGGCGGAACGGGCCGCTCCGCGCCACGGGTGGCCCGAGCCGGGAAAGAGGACCGCCAGCCCCGGCCGATACACTCACCCTCCGATGTCAGACCTGCCCATCCGCCCCTACGAGCGTCGCGAGGCCGTGTTCCATCTCTGGGACCCCGCCACGGTCGACGTGGCCCGCGAGCTCGTCCGGCTGATCGACACGGCCCGTCCGGGCACCGTCGCGCACCACGTGGGCTCGTCATCGGTCCCGGGGATGCCCGGCAAGAACTACGTGGACCTCGCGATCGAGGCGCCGCCCGACGAGATCCCGCTGATCGCGGACGCCGTGCGCTCGCTGGGGTTCCAGCCGCAGGCTTCGGTCGGGGCGTTCCCGCCAGCGCGCCCGATGTTCCACGGCACGGTGCTCCACGCCGCCACGTCGTACCCGGTGCACCTCCACGTGATGCCGCCGGGCCGCGGCGAGCTGGCGGAGCTGCTCGGATTCCGCGACGCGCTGCGCTCCGACCCGGCCCTCCGCGACGCCTACGCGGCCGACAAGCAGCGGATCGTCGAGGCCGCCGCTGCCGCCCCCGACCCGGAGGCTGCCCCGCCGTACACGGTCCAGAAGGCCGAGTTCGTCGGGGAGGCGCTATACCGGCTCGGCCTCCGCCGCCCCCCCGCCGGCATGGGCGACCCGATTCTGCCCGGCGCCACGATCGGCTTCCTCGGCGGTGGCCAGCTGGGCCGCATGATGTCGTTCTCCGCCCGGGCGATGGGCTACCGCGTGGTGGCGCTCGACCCTGACCCGGCGTGCCCGATGGCGGCCGTGGCCGACGAGGTGGTCGTGGGGCGGTATGACGACGCGGCCGCGGCCCGCCGGCTGGGCGCCATGTCCGACGTCGTCACCTACGAGCTCGAGCACGTGGGCCTCGACGCGGCCCGGGCCGCGGCCGAGGGCGCCCCGCTTCGCCCGGGCCTGGCGGCGCTCGCCGCCACGCAGGACCGGCTTGCCGAGCGCCGCTTCCTGCGCGACATCGGCGAGCAGACGGCGCCGTGGCGCGAGGTGCGCGGCGCGGACGAGGCGAGGGCCGCGGCACGCGAGCTCGGCCTGCCGATGCGCCTCAAGCTGCCCGTTGGCGGGTACGACGGCCGCAGCCAGGTCCGCGTCGACGACGAGTCGGCGATCGAGGCGGCCGTGGCGTCCTTGGGCGGGCTCGACGGGCGGCCCCTCCTGGCCGAGGGGGAGATCGACTACGAGGCGGAGCTCTCGGTGGTCATCGCGCGCGGGCGCGATGGGCGCACCCTCGCCTACCCGATCTCGCTCAACGTGCACGACGCGGGGGTGCTCTCGGAGAGCGTGGCCCCGGCCCCGTTCCCCGAGCCCATCCCCTATGTCGCGAGGGAAGTGGGCGACTGGGTCGCCCGGAAGCTCGACCTCGTGGGCGTGATGACCGCCGAGCTGTTCCTCACGCGGGCGGGCCTGCTGGTGGTCAACGAGCTGGCGCCGCGGGTCCACAACAGCGGCCACTGGACCATCGAGGGCGCCCCGACCAGCCAGTTCGAGCAGCACCTGCGCGCGATCCTTGGCCTGCCGCTGGGCTCGGCGGCTCCGCATGGCGCCGCCGCCATGGTCAACCTGCTGGGCCGCGGGCCCGATCGCGCCGCCAGGCTGGCGGGCATCGAGCGGGCGCTCTCCGACCCCGGCGTCCACGTGCACGTGTACGGCAAGCGCCGGGTGTTCGAGCGGCGCAAGATGGGGCACGTGACCGTGGTCGGCCGAGACGTCGACGAGGCACGGGACCGGGCGCGCCGGGCGCGTGCGGCGCTGACGTGGGAGGAGTGACGGTGGCCGAGGCGCCGAGGGTCGGGATCGTCGGCGGGAGCCGCTCGGACTTCCCGGTCCTGGAGAAGGCGCAGGCGGTGCTCGACGAGCTGGGCGTCCCCTGCGAGCTGCGCGTGGTGTCGGCCCATCGCACGCCCGACCACCTGTTCGCGTACGCGGAGACGGCCGAGGCGCGCGGCGTGCGGGTGATCATCGCGGGTGCCGGGGGCGCCGCGCATCTGCCCGGGATGCTGGCCGCGAAGACGCAGCTGCCCGTGATCGGCGTGCCGATCGCGACCCAGCACCTGGGCGGGCTCGACTCCCTGCTGTCCATCGTGCAGATGCCCCGCGGCATCCCGGTGGCCACCGTGGCGATCGGGAACGCGGACAACGCGGCGCTGCTCGCCGCCTCGATCCTGGCGCTGTCCGACCCGGCGCTCGCGGAGCGGCTGCGCGCCCGCCGGGCCGCCCAGACCCAGTCGGTCATGGACGACCCGTCCAATGCGGAGGCGCTCGAGGGCTGAGGCCGCGGCGGGGAACGGCGGCGATCACCGCCCGGGCCTTCGCGGCGCGGGGGCCCGGAGAGCCCGTCTGGCGTCCGGCCCGGGCCGCGCCTCAGCGGAGCAGGCCGAGCAGCAGCACGCCGCCGACCACCATGAAGCCGACCACGATGGTCCCGTCGGCGAAGGTGACCCCGCCGAGATCGCGGGCCGACCGCTTCCGCCAGACATGCCTTGCGTTGCCGAACGCGAGCGCGGCGGCCGCGATGGCGATCACGAGCTGGGCCGCCGCGGTCTCCGTGCGGTTCCAGGCGTAGATCCCGGTCGCCGCGAGGACGATGTCGAGCACCGCGAAGACCGTGATGGCACCGCCCACGGCCAGGCTGATCTGGAATTCGCGGAGCAGCCGCGCGTCGCGGTCCATCGGCCCTCCCTGAATCGCGCGACTCCGCGCCGGGTGATCTTGGCGCGCTGGGGGGCGGCGCCGCAACTCCCGGCTAGGTGTGGGCCGGGCGGCGGCAGCTGCCTGGCCTGCCGGCGGCGACGGGGCCGCGCCGCAACGGCCGGCTGAGCGTGGCCCGAGCCCTCGGCAGCTGTCTGGCCGACCCGGCGTCGCCGGGACGGCGCGGAACCCGCTGGTGCCCGGCGCCGCCGTGGCTTCGCGGCACCTCGCTGATCGGCCCGGCATTGGCCCAGCGCGCGTAGACTCGGTGCCGTGATGGACGACGACCGCTGGCAGCCCGGCATGCCCGTCCTCGATCGCCAGCCCGTCAGGGCGACCGCCGGCCTGCCTGCATCACTGGCCGGCCAGCCCCCGCGGTCGGTGCCCGAGACCGAACCCACGCCGCTCCAGAAGCACTTCGTCCTGCTCTCGGCCCCGGCGCTCGTCCTGGGCGCGGTCGCGATCACCGCGCTCGAGATGGGAGCGGGCTTCGACAGCTGGATCGTGCGGCTGTGCGTCCTCCTCGCGGCGCCCCTGCTGCTCGCGACCACGCTCGACGCGACGATCCGGATCTGGCGGTCTGCCTGGGCCTGGATGCCGGTCGATCGCGGGCGCGGCCTGTTCCGGCTCACGTGGCTGATCGTGACGGCCGTGTTTCTCGTGCTGATCGTCGCCGCCGTGGTGCTGGTGCTGGGAATCGCCGGGTGAGGGCGTCCCGGTGAGCGAGCGGCCGCTCGACGACGAGGAGCGCCGCATGATGGCCGCGGTTGGCCGCGGGCCCGACGGGCGCTCCACGGACATCCCGTCCGGCGGCGGCGCGCCGCACTGGCTGCTGTCCATGCTCAACTACTGCTCCCGCTGCGGCGCGGAGCTGGTCCTCACGGTCCCGCCCGACGAGAACCGCGAGCGCCTGGCCTGCCCCGACTGCGGCCAGGTCGCCTACGTCAACCCGCGGATGGTCGTCACCACGCTGCCGGTGGACGCGGCCGGGAACCTGATCCTGATCCGGCGCGGCATCGAGCCCGGCTATGGATCCTGGGCGCAGCCGGGCGGCTTCCTCGAGGTGGACGAGACCGTGGGCGAGGCCGCCGTCCGGGAGACGCTCGAGGAGACGGGGTACGTCGTGCGGCCGGGCGAGCTGATCGGGATGTACTCGCGGCTCGAGGCCGCGGTGGTCACCCTCGCGTTCGAGGCCGACGTGGTGGGCGGCGAGCCGAAGCCGTGCGATGAGGCGCTCGAGGTCGAGCCGTTCCGGCCCGCGGATATCCCGTGGGACGAGATCGCGTTCACGACCTCGTACTGGGCCATCCGCGACTGGGTGACGCGGCGCCACCCCGAGGTGGAGGTGCCGCTTACGTTCCGGGGGCGCAACCGGCTGTAGGGCGGGCGAACCCCGTCAGGACGCGGACAGCCGTCTCCCGCCCGAGCGTGCGCAGCTGTCCCCCGGGTGGCCCTGTCTGGTCCGTGGCGGGCTCCGGAGCCCCCCGCCCTGGCGGAGGTGCGGCCCCGACCGGTCAGCTGATGTCCACGAACACGTTCTTGACCTCGGTGTAGAGCTCGAGCGCCTCCATCCCGAGCTCCCGGCCGATGCCCGACTGCTTGTAGCCGCCGAACGGCGCCTCGACGTGGACGCTGCTGTTGGAGTTGACCGAGACGACACCGGACTTGAGCGCCTTGGCCGACCGGATCGCCCGGGCCATGTCGCGCGTCCAGATGGACCCGGACAGGCCGTACGGCGAGGCGTTCGCGAGCCGCAGCGCCTCCTCCTCGGTGTCGAACGGGATCACGCCCACGACGGGCCCGAAGATCTCCTCGCGGGCGATCCTCATGTCGGGCGTCATCCGGTCGAACACCGCCGGCATGAGGTACGCGCCGTCGGCCAGCGCCGGGTCCGTCGGGCGGACGCCGCCGGTCACCAGCTGCGCGCCCTCGTCGAGGCCCGACGCGACGTAGTCCTCGACCTTCGCGCGCTGCTTGAACGAGACGAGCGGGCCCACCTCGGTGGCCGGGTCGGACGGGTCGCCCACCTTGACGCTCTCGGTCGCCTTGGCGAACAGCTCGACGACCTGCTCGTGGACGGAGCGCTCGACGAAGATCCGGCTGCGGGCGCAGCAGTCCTGGCCGCAGTTGTCGAACACCGCGTACGGGGACGTGGCCGCGAACTTCTCGAGGTCCGCGTCGGCGAACACGATGTTGGGGCTCTTGCCGCCCAGCTCGAGGCTGACCTTCTTGATGGTCCCGGCGGCCGTGCGCATGATCTCCTGGCCGGTGGTGGTCTCGCCCGTGAACGCGATCTTGCCCACGCCTGCGTGCGCCGCGAGGCCCCCGCCGACGACGGGGCCCGGGCCGGTGAGCACGTTGAGCACGCCGGCCGGCAGGCCGGCCTCGAGCGCCAGCTCGCCCAGCCGCAGGGCCGTGAGGGGCGAGTAGGAGGCGGGCTTGAGGATCGCGGTGTTGCCGGCCGCGAGCGCCGGCCCGACCTTCCAGGCGGCCATCATGATCGGGAAGTTCCAGGGCACGATCAGGCCCACCACGCCGATCGGCTCGCGCAGCGTGAAGTCGAAGCCGGGCCGATGGGTCGGGATCGTGGCGCCGTGGATCTTGGTCGTGGCGCCCGCGTAGAACTCGAGGACCCGGGCGACCTGGCCCACCTCCCAGCGGGCGCCGCTGATGGGCTTGCCGATCTGTCGTGACTCGAGCTGCGAGAGCTCCTCCTCGTGGGCCCGGACGACCTCGGCGAAGCGGAGCATCAGGTGCCCGCGGTCGGCCGCGGAGAGCCGCGACCACTCGCCCTCGAAGGCGCGCCCGGCTGCGGCCACCGCGCGGTCCACGTCCTCGGCCCCGCCTGACGGCACCACCCCCACCAGCGTGCCGCGATGCGGCTCCACCACCTCGAACGTCTGGCCGTCCGCCGCGGCGACGAGCTCGCCGCCGATCACCATCCGGTAGTCGCTCATGGGATTCGTGGTCTCCTCGCGCCGTGTAGGGGCGGCGTCTCAGTGTGGGGCGGGGGCGCGCCCGGATGTCTGGCAGGCGATTCTATGCCGGGCCCGCCGACCGCCGCGGCCGGGTCCTGATGGTCGGGCCGCCACCGGGTGCCGGGTCGCGAGCCATGCCCTCGAGCCGCTAGGAGGACCAGCTGCGCGAGTGGTCGCCGTACGCGTGGCGCCGCAGGCTGAGGGTGATCGCCGCCTGCTCCGGGCCCGACACGCCCATGCGGGCGAGGGCGGCGCGGGCGAGCTCGAGGGCCGCCTCGACCTCGGGGTCTGCCAGGCGCGTGGCGCCGAGCTCGCGCAGCGTTCGGATCTCCACCGGCCCGCGGGCGCGGGCGACGATCGCGAGGCGCTCGTTCATCGCATGCGCCCGCTCGACGGCCAGGCGCGACGCGAGGGGATCCCCGATCGCCACGACCAGCAGCCGCGCGCGGTCGAGCCCGGCTCGGCGCAGGATGGCGGGGCTCGCCGCGTCCCCGTAGATCGTCGCCGCGCCCTGCTCCGCCGCGCTCTCGAGGGCGGCCTGGTCGCGGTCGACGACGACGCAGCGGTAGCCCCGGGCACGCACGGCCCGGATCACGACGCGCCCGACCCGCCCGGCTCCGAGCACCACCACGGAGAGGCGGTCCGCCTCGCCATCGCCGGCCATGGCCAACTCGCCCCGCATCGTCGGCGCCTGTCCCGGCTGCGGTGGCTCCGGCATCGGCTCACGGCGCTCGAGGACCGCCACCAGGCGGTCGGCCGCCCGCGTCAGCGCCGGCGTCAGCACGATGCTGATGACCGCCGTGGCGAGCACGAGGTTGTAGGCGCGCACGTCGATCAGGTGCAGCGACAGCGCCTGCTCCGCTAGCAGGAAGCTGAACTCGCCCACCTGGCCGATCGTGGCGCCCAGGAGGATCGCGCTGCGGCGCGGCAGGCCCAGCAGCCTCGCCAGCCCCGCGCCCGCCAGCGCCTTGACCGGCATCGCGACGGCCAGCAGGGCCACGAGCGCCCCCCACTCGGCGAGGATCGCGCCGGGGTCCACCAGCATCCCCACCGAGACGAAGAACAGCACCGCGAAGAGGTCCCGGAACGGGATGATCTCGCTCGCCGCCTGGTGGGCGAGCTTCGATTCGGCGACGATGATCCCGGCGATGAACGCGCCGAGCGCCAGCGACAGGCCGAACACGGCACTGGACACGAAGGCCGCGAGCAGGGCCGTCGCGAACACGGTGAGCATGAACAGCTCCGGCGACCGCAGCCGGCTGACCGCGTCGAGGAGCCAGGGCAGGAGGCGGGACCCGAACAGGTAGGCCAGCCCGAGGAACGCCGTCGTGCGCGCGACCGCGAGCACCATCGGGGCGAGCGCGTCGGTGCCCGCGAGCGGCTCGAGCATCGCGATCAGCACGATGGTGATCAGGTCCTGGACGACCATCCAGCCGATGACGGCGCGCCCGTGCAGCGAGTCGAGTTCGCCCCGCTCGTCGAGCACCTTGAGCGCGACGAGCGTGGAGCTGATGGCGGTGGCGGCGCCGACCACCACGGCGGCGGGCCCGACGAGCCCGAGCGCCAGCGCGGCCGCCGAGCCGAGCGCCGTCGTCACGAGCACCTGGCCGATCGTGCCGGGCAAGACGACCCGCCGCATGCGCGCGAGCTCGCGCACCGGGAACTCGACCCCCAGCGCGAACAGGAGCAGCACCACACCGAGCTCGGCCAGCTCGCCGATCTGGGCCGTGTCGCCGACGAAGCCCGGGGTGAACGGCCCGATCACGACGCCCGCTGCCAGATAGCCGACGAGCGCCGGCTGGCGCAGCCGCACGGCGATCGCGCCGGCTCCCAGCGCCGCCGCGACGGCGACGCCGAGCTCGAGGATGAAGCGCAGTTCTGGCGAGAGGCTGGTCACGAGATCGGGCATGGCAGGCACCTGCCCCAATTATCGGGATCGAGCGGCCGGCGACTGGCTAGGATCAGCGGCATGCAACCTGTCGGCCGCACCGCGAGGGGAACCTGGCTCGGCCGGACCCTGCGGGTGTTCTCCGAGGCGGTCGGCGGCCACCACCTCCGCATGTGGTTCGCGGTCGTGCTGCTGTGCGCGGCTGTCGGCACCGCAGGCTATGTGGTGCTGTTCGGCTGGAACGTCTCGGACGGCCTGTTCATGACCGTCATCACGATGACCACCGTCGGCTTCCAGGAGGTCCGCAGCCTCGACGGGTTCCCCGAGCGGGCCTGGACGATGCTCCTCTCGGTGGCAGGCGTGGCGATCATCTTCGGCACGATCGGGATCGTCGCCGAGACCATCATCAGCGAGGCCGCGAGCGGCCGTCGGGAGGTGAGGCGGATGCGCGAGGCGGTGGCAGCGCTCCACGGCCACTACATCGTCTGCGGCTATGGCCGCGTGGGATCGACCGTGGCCCGCGAGTTCGAGCACACCGGCGAGCAGCTCGTGATCATCGACGTGCTGCAGGGCTCGCTCGACCGGGCGGCCAAGGCCGGCCACCTGGTGGTGGAGGGCGACGCCACCGACGACGCGACGCTGCGCGCCGCGGGCGTGGAGCGGGCGAGGGGCCTCGTCGCCTGCATCGACTCCGACGCGAACAACGTGTACGTGGTGCTGTCGGCGCGGTCGATGAACGCCGGGCTGTTCATCGTGGCGCGCGCGAACACCGAGGGCTCGGAGGCCAAGCTCCTCCAGGCGGGCGCCAACCGCGTCGTCTCGCCGTACACGAACGCCGGGCGCCGCATCGCGGAGCTGGCCGTCCGTCCGCACGTGGCCGACTACATCGACGCGGCGATGTCCCACGGGAACCTGACCATCAGCCTCGAGGACGTCGAGGTCCGGGCAGGCAGCGCTCTGGTGGGGGTGACCGTGGCCGCGCTCCGCGCCGATGGCGCAGTGACGCTCGCGATCCTCCGCCACGATGGCGACTACGAGCCCAACCCGCCCGACGGGCGGGCGCTGGGGGCCGGAGAGCGGCTGATCGTGTCGGGCTCGCCGGAGGCGCTCGCCAGCGTGGCGGCTCGCGCCTAGCCGGGCCTCGCGCCGCTCAGAGGTCCGGTCAGCCGGCGCCCCGCTCCCGCTCGTCGGCCGCCATCGCCGCGCCCACGAGCCCCGCGTCGTTGAGCAGCTTGGCGGGGATGACCTCAGCCCGGACCGTCAGCCGGGGGATGAACTTGTCCGAGCGCTTGGACACGCCGCCGCCGATGATGAACAGCTGGGGCCAGAA
>JAKAMV010000623.1 GCA_021812735.1 Chloroflexota bacterium
ACGACCGGCACCCCGGCCGCCATCGCCTCGAGCAGCTTGTTGGGCGTGGTGAGGCGGTGGTTGAGCGTCGTGGGCTGGATCGGCATCGCGACGACGTCCGCTGCCGCTACCCAGTCGAGGAGCTCCGTGGGCGGCACCGCGTCGAGCACCCGAACCCTGTCGGCCATGCCCGGCATTGCCGCCGCCTGCTCGATGGTCGACCGCAGGGAGCCGTAGCCGAGCAGGACGAGCGTCGCGTTGGGCACCTGGGGCACCGCTTCGATGAGCTGCTCGATCCCGCGGTCCCGCGAGAACCCGCCCTGGTACAGCACGACGCGGCGGTCCGGGGGGAGGCCCAGCCGCTCGTGGAAGCGGCGCCACTTGGGCCGGCTGGGGGCGTAGCGGAAGGAGCAGTTGAGCACGATCTCGGGCAGGGGCAGCCCCCACCGCCGGGCCATGACCTCCGCGTAGGGCAGGTTCACGGTGACGACACGGTCGACGCGTCGGGCCCATCGCCGCTCAGCCGCGCCGACCACGCGTCGCACTGGGCCCGGCAGGCGGGCGAGGTTGCCGGCATCGACATAGATGTCGCGTGCGTCGTACACGACCCGCGCGCCGGCATGGCGGCGGGCGAGCCCCAGGGCCACCGGCACGCCCATGTACGCCATGCCGTGGTAGAGGTCGGCGCCCTCGTCAATGGCTCGGCTCGCCTGGGACTGCGAGCGGACGACGAGCGCCATAGCGGTGATGCGCCGCAGGACTCCGCCCAGCCTCATGGCGCTGCCCAGGATCGAACGGCGTCGACCGCCGCCAGCGGGTCGCGCGAGCCCCGCATCCCCGCGCGCGCCGGGCTCTGGGCCGCGCACCATGACGCCCGCGGCGCCGGCACCTGGACGCGGGCGGACCAGCCGGCGGATCGCGGCGGGCAGCGGCAGGCCGTCCACGGCCCCGGTCTCGACGTGCCGGATCCGGTACCCGCCGGGATGGGTCTCCTCGGCTGGTGTGCCGGGCCCGAGGCGGGCGAGGACCGTGACGGTGTGGCCGCGCGCCGCGAGCGCGCTCGCGATCCGGTAGGTGCGCGAGTCGAACTCGCCCGTCGAGGGCAGGACGATCGTCGCCCGCTGCGGGACGGCCGGCGGACGCGTCATGCCGGGCTGGTCCCGCCCGTGAAGCGCGCGTACAGGGCGACGAGCTTGGCCGACTCACGCTCCCAGTTCCAGCGGTCGTGGGCAGCGGCGAGGCACCGGGCGCGCAGTCGGAGCCGCTCGTCCTCGGGGGCGTCGAGCACGCGCCGGATCGCGGCGGCAATGGAGACCGGATCCGCGGGATCGCAGACCTCGCCCAGCGGGCCCTCCGGGTTGTCCAGCACGACGCGGTGGAGGTCGGGGAAGTCCGAGGCGACCACGGGCACGCCCGCCGCCAGCGACTCAAACAGTTTGTTGGGCGTGGAGAGGTAGTGGTTGAGCGTACTGCGCTGGAGGGCCATGACGTCCACATCGGCACCTGCCACCCAGGCGACCAGTTCGTCGGGCGGGACGGCCTCGACGACGTGGAGCCGCCCGCCGAAGCGCGCCTCCGCGGCCATCCTGCCCAGGTCAGCGCGCATGCTGCCGTACCCGAGGTAGGCGGCGTGGACATGCTCCATGCCCGGGACGAGGATCGCCTCCGCAAGCTCCTCCAGACCCCGGTGGGCGGAGAAGCCGCCGTGGTAGAGCGCGAGCGGGGCTCCGGCGGGGATCCCGGCCGCGGGCCGCAGGTGATCAGCGAGATCCAGCGGCGGCGTCCAGCGTGGCGGGCAGTTGTGCACCACCGTGACGTCGCTCACGCCCAACCGCGTCCGGAGCTCACCCGCCAACGCGTCATTGACTGTGACGACCCCGGCGGCACCCGCGGCCCAGCGCCGCTCCAGACGGGCAAAGAACCGCTTGATCCAGCGGGGCCGCCCGGCGTTGGTCCCCGACTCGAGGAAGATCTCATGGCTGTCGTACACGACGAGGCCGCCGTGCAGCCGCTGGGCGCCCACGGCCGCCGGCAGCCCGGTGAGATCATGGCCGTGGTACACGTCCGCGGGCCCCGCCGCCGCTGCGGCGCCCTTCGCCCAGCCCAGCGTGGCCCAGCGCCAGCGGACCAGCCAGTCGAGCAGCGACCCGCCTGGCGTGGTGCGCCGCCCGAGCGCGCGGCCGAGGAGGAAGAACGGCAGTCGGACGACGGACCACGGGATGGCCGCGAGCCCGACGCCGAGGCCGAGAAGCAGTTCGCCGACGCCGCCGGGGAGGGACTTCAACCCGCCCAGGATCCGCAGCGCAACCCAGCGGCCCAGACGCCACGGGTGCCGGATGAACGCCAGCAGGATCCGCCACCCGCCCGGGATCGGCACGCGGACGATCTTGACCCGACCGCGCTGCTCGGTGTCGCCGACGCGCGACGTCGGGTTGGTGGGCCTGCCGATGATGGTCACGTCGTGGCCCGCATCGGCGAGGGCCGCCGCCTCGCGGAGGACGCGGGCGTCGGTTCGAACGTCGTTGTAGACGAACATGACGACGCGGGCCATCAGCCCGCCTCGGAGGTCGTCACGCCGCCCCCTCGAGCGCAGCGGCGATCGCCGTGCCTGCGCCGGCCGGCGCCAGGTCGAAGCCGGATGCGCGCTCCGCGGCGAGCCTCGGGGCATCGGCGGTCGGCGCGAGCCGTGCGAGCTCGGCGGAAGCCCGCCCGCGGTCCAGCCCCACGACCACCATCTGCCCGCCAGACTCGGCCACGGCCTCGACCCACTCGGTGCGGTCGCGCAGGATCAGGCACGGCGTCCGGAGCCAGGCTGCCTCGCGCTGGACGCCGCCGGAGTCGGTCAGGACCGCCGCGGCGTGGAGCTGGAGCGTGAGAGTGGTGCGGTAGCCCTGCGGCGCGATCACGCTGACGGCCGGGTCCAGCGTGAGGCCCGCCGTTTCGAGGGCGGCGCGCGTGCCGGGATGCAGCGCGAGGACCACTGGGCGGACCGCCGCCGCATCGCCGAGGATGAACGCCCAGGCTCGCATCGCCGCTGGCTCGCGGTTCTCGGCGCGGTGCACGGTTGCAAAGGCGTAGCCGCCGGGCGTGAGGGGCAAGCCGAGGCCTGATGCGACGGCCGCCAGCGCCGCAGGGTCACGCGCCTGGCCGCCGACGCGCGACGCGAGGTCCTGCATGAGGTCGCCCACCTCGAGCACGCCGCTCGTGATGCCCTCCGCCGTCAGATTCGCGACCGCGGCGGGTGTTGGCGCGAACAGCCAGCGCGAGAGGTGGTCCGCCACCACGCGGTTGATCTCCTCGGGCATCCGCCGGTCGAACGAGCGCAGCCCGGCCTCGACGTGCGCCACCGCGATCCCCAGCTTCGACGCCGCCAGCGCCCCCACCAGCGTGGAGTTGGTGTCACCGTAAACGAGGACCGCGTCTGGGCGCTCGCCGACCAGGATCGGCTCGAGCGCGAGCAGCATCCGTGCGGTCTGCTCCGCGTGGCCGCCCCCGCCGACGCCGAGCGAGTGGTCGGGCCGGGGCAGCGAGAGCTCGGCGAAGAAGGCGCCGGCCATCGCCTCGTCGTAGTGCTGCCCGGTGTCCACGAACACCTCGTCGTGGCGGGCGCGAAGGGCGGGCATCAGCGCCGCGGCCTTGATGAGCTGCGGGCGGGTACCGACGACGCTGACGATTCGCACGGTGCGACTCGACCTCGGTTTCGTGCCGGTGCCGGGTGGTCAGGCGCCCGCGCGGACGCGGGTGGCGGCCTGGACGCCCACGCCCAGATACGTCACGCCGCTGGGCAGCGCGAGCGTGCGCAGGCTGTTGCGCCCGTCGTAGACCACGGCAAGGTCCGGGAACCACGCCGGGTCGAGGGAGGAGAACTGCCTGTCCGCGGTCTGCGTCACGATGGCACGGTGCGGCCCGGGCTCGCCCCAGGCCCACGCCTTCGCGCCCAGCGCCTCGATCTCGGCCGGGGTCAGGAGCGGGTCGTAGGCCGACACCTCCGCGCCCGCGGCGAGCAGGTCGCGGATCAGCGGGATCGCCCGGCTGTACGCCAGCTCCTTGACGCCCTCGCGGTACGTGATGCCCAGCACCAGCACGGGCGCCCCGGCGAGGCCGCCCAGCAGCGCGCCGATGGCCTGGAGCGCGCGGTCCGTCTGGCCGTCGTTCACCTCACGCGCCGTCTCCACGATCCGCAGGCCAGGTGCCCGGGCGAGGAGGAGATGCGGGTAGACGGGGATGCAGTGCCCACCGACGCCGATGCCGGGCATGTGGATGTGGCTGTAGGGCTGGCTGTTGGCGGCGGCGATGACCTCGGTCACGTCGATGCCGTGCAGGTCGGCAACGCGGGCGAACTCGTTGGCCAGGCCGATGTTGACGTCGCGGTAGGTGGTGTCGGCGAGCTTGCTGAACTCGGCGGCCTCGGACGAGGACATCGCGACGACCTCGGCGTCGAGCACCGAGGCGTAGAACGCGGCCGCGCGGTCCGTGGAGGCGGGTGTGATCCCGCCGACGAGCTTGGGGTACGCGGCGAGGTTCGCGAGCACGGCGCCGCTGAACAGGCGCTCGGGCGAGAACGCCACATGGAAGTCCCGGCCGGCCACAAGGCCGGACGCGTGCTCCAGGCGGGGGGCGAATCGGCCGCGCGTGTCGCCGATGGGCAGCGTGGTCTCGAAGATGACGGTCGACCCGGCGTGGACGCCGGGCGCGATCGAGTCCAACGCGGGGTCCATGTACCGGTAGTCGGGCTGGTGATGCTCGTTGAGCATGACGGGCACGATGAGCACGACGACGTCGGCCTCGCGCGCCGCCTGCGCCGCGTCGAGGGTCGCCCGCAGCCGACCCTCCGCGTGCACGCGACCCACCATCTCCGCGAGGCCGGGCTCCTCGCCGACATGGCTCTGGCCGGAGTTGATCGCCTCGACCACCGCGGGGTTCACGTCCACGGCGATGACCCGCCAGCCGTGGGTCGCGAACTGGGCCGCCAGCGGCAGACCCATCTTGCCGGCCCCCACGACCGCGACCGTCCCGGCCGTCCCCTCCTCGCCGGTCCAGGGCGAGACGGAGCGCGCCGGCCTATGGGTGCACGGCTGCGGCGGCACGGTGATCGAGCCGCCGAGCATGGAGGCGCCCACCGAGGGGCGGGTGACGATGCGGCTCATGCGGGGGCGGCCTCCACGGTCAGGTCCACGGGGCGGACGCTCTCCGCGGCCTCGAGCAGCGCGGTCGCGATGCGCACCGCCCACGCGCCGTCCTCGCCGTCGACGTACGGGCGCTCCCCCGTGCGCGCGGCGCGCACGAACGCGTCGAGCTGCGCCTTGAGCGGCTCGTGGGTCTCGACGTCGATGTCCAGCACGTCGCCGGAGAACGTCGGTGCGTAGCCGGCGATGAGCTCGCCGTGGGCGAGGTCCGACTTGGTGAAGGTGAGCTTCTGGGTCAGGTAGTCGAGCTCGAACATGCCCTCCTCGCCGATGACCACCAGTTGGCGGCGCTTGGCGGGGGTGAGCCAGTTCACGTCCAGCATGCCGGTGGCGCCCGACGGGAAGTGGAGCAGGCCGAACAGGAGGTCCTCGTGCGTTGCGTGCTTGCGCTGCGCGAGCTCGGCATAGGCGCGGACAGGGCGCTCGCCGGCGACCCAGCTGAGCATGTCGGCATCGTGGGTGGCGAGGTCCACGGTCACGCCCACGTCGCGGATGCGCGCGGGGAACGGGCCGGCCCGTCGCGAGACGATGGCGTAGATCTTGGTCACCCAGCCCGCCCGCAGCAGCTCGCCCAACTTGAGGACCGCGGGGTTGTAGCGCTCGACATGGCCCACCTGGACCGGGACGCCGGCCGCGCGCCCGGCCTCCACGATGCGCAGCGCCTCGTCATGCGTGGCCGCAAGCGGCTTCTCGACCAGGACCGGGAGCCCGCGCTCGATGGCGGCCAGCGCCAGCGGCACGTGCGCGGTGGTGGGCGCGGCGATCACGAGGGCGTCGATGTCCGCCTCGCGAATCATGGTCTGCGGGTCGTCGTACCCGGTGGCGCCGGTCTGCGCGGCGGCGGCCGCCAGCGCAGCGGGATCAAGGTCCGAGACCGCGGCGAGCGTCGTCTCGGGGTGCGTGGAGATGACCCGCAGGTGGTTGCGGCCCATCATCCCCAGGCCGACGAGCCCGACCCGCAGCCGCGGCGCCTCGCTCATCGGGCCACCGGGGTCGCGACCTCGCGGACCGACCGCACGATCGTGGCGAGGTCGTCCTGCGAGAGCTTGGGGTGGACCGGGATCGCGAGCACCTCGTCCGAGAGCTGGTCGGTGACCGGGA
>JAKAMV010000624.1 GCA_021812735.1 Chloroflexota bacterium
CCCGACGGGCGGATGATCCCGTTCTGCACGTACAACACCGTGGGCTATCGGGAACAGACCCGGGCACGGCTCGCGGCGCGACGCCGGGGAACGCGTCCGGTCCCGGTCGTGGATGTCGTCGGGTGACGAGAGTGCACCCACGCGCGCCGATGGGGGTTACGCCGGCGTTGGAGGTCATCAGCCAGCCGTCCACGGTCCTCGCCTGCTGCTCGGCCGTCTACGGGAACCCGCTGGCCGAGCTGCTGCTTGGAGAATCGATGCATCCCGGCGGCCTCGAGAGCACTCGCCAGCTCCTCGCCTGGTCACGATTGGAGCCCGGGTCGAGGCTGCTCGACGCCGGCTGTGGGCTGGGAGCGAGCGCGCGCGTCGCTGCCCGCGAGTTCGGCCTGCGCGTCGATGGAGTGGACGCGAGCCAGGAGGTGCTCGCGCGCGCGGAAGGGCGCGATCCCGGCGCCAGGGTGACGTGGCTGCGGGCTGACCTGCTCACACTGCCGCACGCGGACGCCGCGTTCGAAGGGATCCTGGCCGAGTGCGTCCTCTCGACGCTCCCTCGGGGCGACGCCCTGGCCGAGATGCGGCGGGTCCTGCGCCCGGGCGGCCTGCTCGTCGTGAGCGACGTCGAAGTCGGGAGCTCGCCGATGCCCGCGCTCGCGGACCTCGGGATACTGGGCGCTGCACTGTGCGTCACCGAGGCCTGGCGCACCGGCGAGCTCGAGGCGCGGTTGGCCGAGATGGGCTTCTCATTGCTGCGGCGGTGGGATCGCGCCGCGTCGATCCTTACGCTTGTCGACCGCATCGAGGCTCGGGTGAAGCTCGCCGCGGCTGCCGCACGCGACCTGGGCCTGGATCTCGCGACGCTGGCGAGTTTGCCCGGCCTCCGGGCGGCGCAGATCGACCCCGCGGCGGCGCAACGTCTTGCCGAAGAGGTGCGCCTGGCGGTTCATCGCGGAGGCCTCCAGTATTTCGCGGCCGTCGCCCGAGCCGTCGATATCGCCTGACGCGAAGCTCCCGCCGCGCCGAGGCCGGCCGCTTGCCCCCCCGGGTCGCCGCTCGCCCGGCCGGTGCGCCCGCTGGGTGTAAGGCGTGTCACAGATGGGGGACGCACGGGGGGCTAGGGTCGGGAGACCACGCAGTGCAGAGGAGACCATCCCCCATGTCGACGAGCATCCTGACCGCCCGGAGCACCGCCACCCCGACCACCTGGGCCCGCGCCGGGCTCCTCGGCGGCCTCGCCGCCGGCATCGTCTTCGCCATGTTCGAGATGCTCATGGCCCTCCTGCTCAATGGCAGCGGGGCCGTCTTCATGCCCCTGCGCATGATCGGCGCGATCGCCCTCGGGAGCTCGGCGCTCATGCCCTCGAGCTCGCTGCTGACTGCCGGCGGGGCGGGGCTCGTCATCCACATGCTGCTCTCGATGCTGTACGGCCTCGTCGTGGCCGGCGTCCTTGCGCTCGCGCCGAGCCTGTCCCGCACGCGGGTCTCGACCGTCGTCGCCGCGAGCGTCGCCGGCTTTGGCCTGTGGATCCTCAACTTCTTCATCCTGGCCGGCCTCTTCGGCTGGAGCTGGTTCCCCGACTCGCAGAACGTGGTGGTCCAGTTCGTGGCCCACACCGTGATGTTCGGGAGCGTGCTCGGGCTCGTAGTGGACCGCCTCGCCTTCCGGGGCTCGCGCTAAGCCGCCGGTCCCCGCGGCAGGTGGGCCGGTCAGGGTCGGCGGGGGAGAACCAGTTCCCGGTCACCGTTCCCGTCCAGAGGAGTGCGCACCATGAGACTCGAGCGGTCATCGGAGCCCGCCGGCGAGGTCCGGCGAGCCCCGGCCCATTGCCACGTCCCGGCTTCGTTTGATCCTGAAGCGCACGCGGACCTGCTGGCCACGTCGGCTCGCCTGGCTCATGCCGTGGAGTGGCTGAAGCGCGAGATCGAGAGTGGACGCGAATGCCACGCGGCGCTGGCCCAGGTGACCGTCGTCCAGGCCGATCTCGACCAGGTGCGAAACGGCCTGCTCGAAGGCCACCTGCGCTACTGCCTGACGCCGGCGCTGGTAGAGGGCCGTGATCCCGACGAGATCGCCGCGCTGCTCGCGCCGGTTGCGTCGCTGTTCGGGGTGTCACGGCGCGAACGCTGAGCCGGGACGCACCGGCTCGCTGGCCAGCGACGGCCAGTCAGCGCGGCGGATCGCCTGACCGGACTTCCGCGAACACGCGGCTTCGCCTGGCCCGCGCCTCGGCGCGACCGCGCAGGTCCTCGAAGTGCGCGGCCATCGTCTGCCGAAGCAGGTGGCGCACGAGCAGCCGGAACCAGACGAGCTGCAGCCACCCCACGCGTGGAAAGGCGGCCTCATAACGCAGGTGGCTGCGCCGGGGCGCGCCATCGACCGGCGCGACCGTGATCGATTCGAGGAGTCCGCGCAGCGGGCCGTCGAGGTGTCGGTACTCGATCCGGTCCGGCGGTCGGAACTGCACCTCCTCGCGCGTTCGGACGATCCGCGAGCGTCCCGCGGGCAATGGCACCCGTGTCCAGAAGTCGGCGACCATGCGCCCGTGCTCACGCGTGTGAACCTCGACGCGCTCCTCCGATCCCGGTGTTCCCTGGCCAGCGGCCGCGAGCATCTGGTACACGAGGGGCGCGGGCGCGTCGACCTCCACACTCACGGGCTCGGCCGTGGCGATCACCCAGCATCCTCCTTCGCGCACCCGCGGCGCCCCCCGTGGCCGGCCGGCATCTGCCGCACGGGCGCCGCGCTCGTGCCAAGCATCGCGCCGGGCGGACGCAGCGTCTGTGACCCTGGCCACACCCGCATCGTGGAGGCTCACCCGCGGGTGAGGTGTGATCCATCGCACAGCCGGTGCGGGGCCCTGTTGCCTAGGGTGTGTCGCATCGCCTGATCGCCTCCGGGAGCATGCCCTTCGATGTCTCGCCGATCCACTCGCGTCCGTCCCGCGCCCCTGCAACGCCCTGCCCCCACCGTCGCCTCGCTGCGCGAGCGGCCCGCGAGCGGACGACCCGGCCACCCGCGCCGGGCGCCGGTGCGTTCGCGGTGGCGGCGCTGGGCGATGCCCGCGCTCTTCGCATCGGCCGGCCTGGCCGTGCTGCTTGTCGTCGGGCTGTCCGCACTGGGCTCTGGCAGCCCAGCTGCGGCCGCGGCCGTCCGCCCGGTTCTCGGACGCCCCGATGCAGCCGTCGTCGTGGCCGAGTACGGCGACTTCCAGTGTCCTTCCTGCGAGGCGTTCTTCCAGACGGTCGAGCCGCAGTTGAAGAGCGCGTACATCGACACGGGCAGGATCCGCCTCGAATGGCACGACTTCGCCTGGATCGGACAGGAGTCGCGCGACGCGGCCAACGCGGCGCGATGTGCGGCCGCCCAGGGGGCCTTCTGGGCCTACCACGACATCCTGTACACCCACCAGGCAGGCGAGAACTCCGGGGCGTTCACGCTCGACCGTCTCAAGGCGTTCGGTGCCCAGCTCGGGCTCGCCCAATCACGCTTTGACGCGTGCGTGGACGGTGGGACGTACTCGGCCGCGGTTGCCGCGGATACGTCCCAGGCGGCGCAGCTCGGGCTCTCCGGGACGCCGGCGTTCGTGATCGGGCGCCCGGGTGGGATCGGGCAGCGGATCGTCGGCGCCCAGCCATTCAGCACGTTCGCCGCTGCCATCGACGCGGCGCTCGCAGCCCGGTAGGCGCCGCGGCCCGATGATCGCCGAGGCCATCGTCGCGTTCCTGGGCGGACTGCTCTCGCTCCTGAGCCCCTGCTCGGCACTGCTCCTGCCCGCGTTCTTCGCCTACGCCTTCGGGTCACCGCGCCGCCTGGTGGCCCGCACCGGCATCTTCTACGCAGGTCTCGTCACGCTCTTCGTTCCGCTCGGCCTCGGCCTGGGCGCGATCAGCGGGCTGGTGCTGGTGCATCGGCCGGAGCTGACGCTTGTCGCCGGACTCCTGCTGGTCGGGATCGGCCTCTACCAGCTCGCCGTCGGCGGCTTCGAGATCCCTGGTGCGGCCGGGTTGCCCGGCCGTGTGGGTGGCGAGTCGGCCGCGGCGACGTACGCGCTGGGACTCGTGTACGGGATCAGCGGCTTCTGCGCCGGCCCCATCCTCGGCGGCGTCCTCACGATCGCCGCGACGTCAGGCGGCGCCCTTGCCGGGGGCATCCTGCTCGCGATCTTCGCGGCCGGCATGGCGACGCCGCTGCTCATTCTGGCGCTCGTCTGGGAGCGGCTCGGACGCGACGGGCGGCGCAGACTTCGGGGCCGTGAGTTCCAGCTCGGGCCGGTTCGCCGGCACAGCAGCATCGTCGCCTCGAGCCTGCTCTTCATCGGCCTGGGGATCGCGTTCATCGTGTTCCAGGGCGGGAATGCGCTGTCCGCGGCATACGCGGCGGCCGGGGCGTCGGACCTCGGCGTCCGCCTCGAGACCGGCGTCGGCGCGGCCGTGTCCGCCGTGCCCGGGGCCGTGCTCCTCGCTGTGAGCGCGATGGTGGTGCTTGTGGCGTGGCTGGCAGCGCGCCGCGGGTCCCGGAACCGAGAGGACCGCCCCCGACACGAACAGCAGACGTCATGACCGAGCGATCTGTCCCAGGGGTTGGGAGGGGGCAGCGATCGACCCGGGTCGGATCGGTATCGCCGCTCCTTGCGGGCTGGGCCGCCTCGCTGATCGGTGGCGCGGCCTGGTACGGCCTGTCGATCGCCACCGGACTCATCTTTCACTTCCTGCCCGCCGGAGTGATCCTCGCCGGCGCGTGGGCGTTCCGGCAGGCCGCCGGGGTGCGGACGGGGCCCGCGGGGCGCAGGGGGTCGCTTGTCGAGGCAGTCGCCGTCACGACTGGGGCGCTCGTCGTGGTCCTCGGGACGATCGCGTCGATCGGCGCCGGGCACCGCGCACTCGACGCTCCGTGGGTCACGGCCCTGGTGACGGCGGTTGGCATCACCGTCGCCACCTGGTGGGTCCGTCGATGACGGGCATCGCCCCGTCGCCGACGGCCGAGCCCGACGATGCCACGGGTCACGCGATCGATCCGACTCGTGGTCGCGGCATCCGGCGGGGAGAAGCGACCGGCCCGACCGTGCGCCGCGCGATCGGAGTCGCCCTCGTCGTCGGAACCGCGCTGTCGGCGATCAACGAGCTCGACCTCATCCTCACCGCTGGAATCTCGCCGCTGCTGATCGCCAAGATCGTGCTGAACTACTGCGTGCCCTTCGGTGTCTCGCTCTATTCCGCGGTCGCTGCGGGTCGGCACGAGTCGTCCCCTGGGAATGGCCACGGTGCGGTGTCGGAGTGAACGTGTCCAGGCTCACATCAGCCCTGCGACCCCGCCCGATATCGTCGTCGGCATGGAACTACTCCGTCGCCTACTCCCGTCCACCGAAGCCTGTGCCCACATCCCGGAGTCGCTGCCCGAACCGCAGGCCGAGCGCTGCCAGGAATGCGGCAGCACGTTCAACCTCCGGCTCTGCGCGACCTGCGGTCACGTCGGCTGCTGCGAGTCCCAGCGGGGCGACGCGCGTGCACATGCGCTGCGCGAGGGTCACCCCGTGATCTACTCGATGCCGGCGCCCAAGGGGTTCGTCTGGTGCTATCGGGACCGCCGCTACGTCGGATGAGATGAGGGTTGCTCGTCGTCTCGAGCCGCATCGACACGATCGGGGCGACCTCCCAGCGCACGGTCCGGTGGCCGAGCGCGCTCCGCGCCCGCGTGGGCCCGTGTACTGAAGGTCACTCGCGCCTCGGTCTCGTGCTGCCGTGCCGGCGCCGTCCCTCAGCCACGGTACGTCCTGCGCGCCATGTTCTCGGCCGAGATGCGGCGCACCACCCGGGAGAACTGCCGTCGCGACGCGCGCAGCTCCGCGGCCGATGGCTGATCGGCCAGCTCCCGGCCCAGGCGCCGGTAGCTGCGCAGGCGTCCCGGATCGAGCGAACCCGCGGAGATGGCGCCCGTGACCGCGCATCCGGGCTCCCGCTCGTGCCGGCAATCCGAGAAGCGGCACCGCGAGGCGAGATCGGCGATGTCGGCGAAGGTCTCGTCGAGTCCCTCGTCTGCGTCCCAGACGCCGAACTCCCGCATCCCGGGCGTGTCCAGGACGAGGACGTCGCTCGCGAGGCGGAACAGCTCGCGGTGCGTCGTGGTGTGGCGGCCGCGGGCGTCGTCCTCGCGGATCTCGCGCGTCGCCATGAGCTCGGTCCCGGCCAGCCGGTTGAGGAGCGTCGACTTGCCGACACCGGACGAGCCGACGAGCGCGACGGTGCGACCGGCGAC
>JAKAMV010000625.1 GCA_021812735.1 Chloroflexota bacterium
AAGCGGAACTGGTGCGCGGGCGACTCGGCGCGGTCCCGCAGCTGCGATTGGTAGATCGACTTCGAGCCCACCACCAGCATCGCAATTCCGATGGCCAGCATCGCGGGCGCCAGCATCGAGAGATTGCCGGTCATCTCGGCAACCATCAGCATCACGGCCAGCGGGGCGTGGGCGATGCTCCCGAACAGGGCCATCATCGCCACGATGACGAATCCCGACGGATCGCCGGGGACGCCCGGCATGCTGCCCTCCAGCAGCCGCCAGACGCCCGCGCCGAGCAATCCGCCGATCACCATGCCCGGCCCGAAGATGCCGCCCGAGCCGCCCGACCCGATCGACAGCGACGTGGCGAGGATCTTGGCGAACGGCAGCGCGAGCACCACCCACAGCGGCAGGCCGAGCAGCGTCTGGCGGTCCAGCCCCGCCTGAACCCAGCCGTAGCCGGTGCCCAGCACACCCGGCAAGGCCAGCCCCAGCACCCCGACCGCGAACCCGGCGATCGCCGGCCGCACCATCCGCGGCATCGGCCAGCGCGCGAACCAGCGCGTGGCGCCGTAGAAGGACGCGATGTAGAGCCGTCCGACAACGCCGGCGAGGAGCCCGATGAGGGCGTAGTAAGCGAGCTGGCGGGGGTCGGTGAACCCGGCCGACGCGATGGTGCCGAAGATGGGCGCGAAGCTGACGAAGGCGCCGAGGACCGAGAACGCGATGATCGAGGCCACGAAGCCAGGGATGAGCGCGTCGGCCTCGAGGTCGTCGCGGTACGGGATCTCGGCTGCGAGCACCGCCCCGCCCAGCGGCGCGCGGAAGATCGCCCCGATCCCGGCACCCATGCCCGTGGCCACGGCGATCCGCGCATCGCGGGCGTCGAGATCGAGCAGGCGCGCGAGAAAGCTGCCGAAACCCGCGCCGATCTGCGCGGTGGGCCCCTCGCGACCTCCGGACCCGCCCGAGCCGATCGTGATCGCGGAGCTGACCAGTTTGATGAGCGGGATCCGGGCGCGCACCCGGCGCGCCCCGTGGTGGAAGGCGGCGATCGCCGCGTCGGTGCCGTGGCCCTCGGCCTCCGGGGCGAGGCGGAAGACGATGATGCCCGACAGCAGCCCGCCCAGCGCAACCACGAGCGGGATGGCCCAGGGCCTGGCGGCATCGGTGATGGGCGCCGCGCCCTCGCCTGCCGGCGACGCGGGCGTGAACCCCGCGAGCACCCCGAGGAACAGCCGCGACGCCAGCTCGAGCGCGGTGAAGAAGGCCACCGCCCCGAGGCCACTGATGACGCCGATCAGCGCTCCCAGCAGGATCCACTTGCGCAGGTGGTCCGCGGATCGGACGCGGAGCCTTGCCACGCGCAGGAGCGAGGCGCCAGCCACCGTCGGGGCACTCACCCGAACACCGAGAACGCCTCGGCGAGCCGGCTGAGGACCCCGTGGTCCCCGGCTTCGAGCCGCGCGGCCGCCAGGGCGGCGTCGAGCTCCTCGCGTCGGCGCCCCGCGACTCGCTCCCAGAGGGCCTCGCCTTCGGGGGTCAGCAGGACGGTCGTGACGCGGCCGTCCGGATGGTCCTTGCGCATGGTCACCAGGTGCCGCGCGCGCATTCGGCCCAGGAGGCGGCTCGTGGCCGGCAACCGCGACCCGATCCGCTCGGCCACTTCGGTCACGGTCGTCCCGTCGGACTGGCCTACCAGGACCACAAGGACGCGCCACTGGAGGAGGCTGAGCTCGGGCGCTGCTTCGGCCACGGCGCGGGCCGTGACACTGACCGAGCCCACGACAACGCGCTCGAGGAGCGGGAGGAGGTCCTTGTGGGCGCCGCGGCTTGGCATGCCGATAGTTTACACAGGGCAATCAGTGTTTGGCGAGGAGGTCACGTGAATCGCAGGGCCGCCGGCCGGGGTTGACCCGAGACCCGCAGCCCTGCTGTCGGTCAGCGGACGGATCGGAACGCCAGACCATTGAGCAGCAGCTCCGGCGCGGTCCCGAGCATCACCGTGCGCGCCAGGACCGGGACCGCAACGTTGTGGCGGGAGCGGTCAGGCCGGGATGTTGAGCTCTTGCCTGGCCGACTGGCGGCGCTGCTCCATGCGGTCGCCCAACTCGTCCAGCTCGTCGGCTTCGAACACCTGCCGGGCGATCTTGAACATCTCGTCCTCCTCCTCGGCGATGTGGTGCTCGATGTTCTCCTGCATCACCTGGGCCTTCGCGCCCCAGGTCTCGTCCTCAACTGACAGGCTCTCGAGCTCGCCCATCAGGAGGTCCACGACGTGGTGCTCCTGGTACCCCTCGAGCACGAGGTCCTTGGCCTTGGGGTGGCCCTTGAGCTCCGGGTAGAAGATCTCCTCCTCGATGATCTCGTGGACGGTCAGCTCGCCCTTGACCGTCGCGAACAGGCGCTCGCGCGTCTTGGCGTCGCCATCGCGCCCCGTGGTCCTCTCCAGGCGCTTCAGGAGCTGCTTTATCTCGTCGTGGTCGGTCTTGAGCATCGCGATCGCGTCCACGGGGGCCTCCGGTGTTGGGGCGGAACGAGCCCATCTTCGCGAGCGTGGGCGGCCATTCGCGCGTCGTCACGCTGTGGGGGCATATCGGTGGCGCAACGCCCGTGAGGCGGGGCTGTGCGGCGCGGGATCGCGTCATTCGGCCGGTCTCGTCGGCCAGCCAGACGGCAAGGCTCACCACGCGATGATGGGCAGCGCCTCTCGGAGGGCCCGCCGAGGCCGGTGGAGCGCCAGGATCTCGCCTGTGACGCGATCGGCGAGCTGGGGGTCGATCCCCGTCCGGCGAACGGTCAGCAGCGCGTTCTCGAGGTCCTCCGGATCGCCCGAACGCGGCGTCACGGCGACCACCACGTGGTCTTCGGCATGGCCGATCCAGCGGCCGTCGGGCAGGCGCTGCTCCGCGAGGACCCGCGTCGTCGTGCCCAGGCCGCGTCGGGCGAACGCCGTCCGCGCCTCGGCCGCCATCGAGAGCAGCTCGGCGGCACGGGCCTTCTTGGTCGGCTCGTCCACCTGTCCCGCCATCCGCGTGGCCGGCGTGCCTGGCCGGGCGGAGTAGCGGAAGACGTGGAGGCCGGCGGGGTCGAGGTCGCGGATGAAGGCCTTCGAGCGCTCGAACGCTTGGGCGTCCTCGGTTGGGAAGCCGGCGATGACGTCTGCGTGGACGGCCAGCCCCGGAATCGCGTCGCGGGCGCGCTCGACCGTCCGCGCGTACTCGCCCGATGAGTAGCGGCGGCCCATGCGTCGCAGGACGCCATCGTCGCCGGACTGGAGCGGCAGGTGGAGGTGCGGCAGCGTCCGCGGGCCGCCTTCGACCCAGGCCGAGAGCAGCGCGTCGTCCACGTGCTGGATCTCGATCGAGCTCAGTCGAATGCGCTCCACCTCGGTCTCGGCCAGGAGGCGTCGGACGAGGCCCGCCAGGGTGAGCGCGCTCCGGACGTGCGAGCCGCGCGCGCCGGGCTCGGACCAGCCGCCGTCGTACGTGCCGATGTTGATCCCCGTCAGGACGATCTCGCGGTGGCCAGCGGCGAGCGCTCGACGGACGTCGGCGAGGACGACCTCCGCGGTCAGGCTGCGCTCGTTGCCGCGCGCCCGCGGGATGATGCAGTAGGTGCAGTGGAACGAGCACCCATCCTGCACCTTGACGAAGGCCCGGGTGCGCTCGACCGAGGCCCGGTCGTCGGCGATGCCGTCGATGGGGCTGGCCGCCTCGACCCCGGACAGCGTGGGGAGCGCTGCCGCGAGGGGCGCGTGGGGCGTGGGGGCGCCCGGTGTGGCCTCGCGAGGGCCGAGCGCGAGCAGCGTCTCGAGCTCGGCCAGGAACGCCGCCTTCGCGTCGTTGTCCACCAGCGCCGCGCGAGGATCCACCCGGGCGTAGGTCGCCGGGTCCACCTGGACCGAGCAGCCGGTGACGATCACACGGGCGCCCGGATTCGCGCGCCGGGCGCGGCGCACGGCCTGGCGGCTCTTCTCGTCGGCGACGGAGGTCACGGTGCAGGTGTTGACGACGACCAGGTCGGCGCCGCGATCGGGGTCCACCAGCGGGACGCCGCCCTCGCGCAGCAGCCGGGCAAGCGCCTCCATCTCGGATTGGTTGACCTTGCAGCCGAGGTTGACGATGGCGGCGGAGCGGGGCGCGGCGGACTCGGTCGCGCGGAGCGAGGCGGGTTCCTGCATCGCGGGCGATCGTAGCGCAGCACCGGGGGTCGGCCTCCCGTCCGGCCCGACGTCGTTGGCGACGGCTCCGCGACCTCGCCGTCGACGAGGCCCACGCCGAGACGTCGATGCCCGGCGGCTCCACGCCGAGCGTCGCCAGCGGCATCCTAGCCCGCCAACACCGCAGCGTCGTCCGGCGCCGCGAGCACGTCGTCTTCGTCGCCTGGCATTCGTAGGTCAGGCGCCGCGTCCGCCGTCCAGCGCGCCTGCTGGATGAGTGAGCCGAACGCTCGACCCACGGCCTCCGCGTTGAGCGCGGCGTCGATCGTGGTGTGGCGCGTCCGCCCGTCGCCCGCGAACGTCACGACCACCGTCGCCGCCTTGGGCACCTCCGGGCGCAGCGCGTCGAGCGCGGCGGCGAGGTCGAAGCGGAGCCCCGACGGCGCCGTCCCGTACGCGGCCAAGTCGAACACGAGCCGGCAGATGACCGGCTCGCGCGGGCGGAGCACCCGCGGCACAGCGACGTCGTGCAGGCTGACCGCAACGCCGAACCAGTTGCCGGTGTCCGTCCAACGCTCCGCCAGCTCCACGCCCGCCAGCACGCACGGCCGACCGCCGGTGTTCTCGAGCACGAGCGGCTGCGACACCTGGAGGCGCACCCCGAGCTCGTTGCCGGCGACCCGCTTGGTGGGGTGGTCCACCAGCAGTGCGCTGACCCGTGCCGGCCGCCACTCGGCGCGCCAGAGGTTGTAGAGGCTGATGCCCAGGGCCACGAGCGCGATCAGCGTGGCCGAGCCCGGCGACAACAGGAGCGCCACCGCTCCGAACGCGATGAACGCGAGCCACAGCGCGAGCGCGAGCGCCTGCCCGCTGAGGCGGTCACGCAGGGGGTCGCCGGGGTGGGTTCGAGCGGCGTTGACCGGTTCCATGGCGCAAGGATGGCAGTCAGCCGTGACAACAGGCTGTCGCGCGGATTTCAGCGGCTTCTCCGCCGGCCGGGCCGCGCGGCGCGCCGCGGGGACGCTCCTGACATGCAGCCGTAGCGATGTGACGCTCACGGGGCAGCGAGTCGCACGCCGCGGAGGCGCAGGATTGGCCCATGGCCGCGCCCTCGACACCGAAGCTCGCCCTAGCCGCCCTCGCGCTCGTATCGGTCGTCGTGGCGGGGTGCGCGAACGACAACGGGTCGCCGACGCCTGGGACGACGAGCGCAGGCCCCTCGGGGTCTGCGGCGACGACACCGGCAGGATCGAGCTCGCCCGGGGAGTCGGGGCTGCCGTCGGGCTCCGGCGCCGCGTCGGGCGCCCCCGGGCAGACCCAGCCCCTTACCGGCAATGCGGGCCTTGGCGCCTCAGGCCCGGCCGCCGAGCTCCAGCAGCAGTTCGTGTCGATCGTCGCCAAGGTCAACCCTTCGGTCGTCGTCATCGAGAGCTCCCAGGGGCTCGGGTCGGGCGTCGTCTTCGACGACAAGGGCGACATCGTCACCAACGCCCACGTCGCCGGCACCGGGAGGTCGTTCACCGTGACCACCGCCGATGGCAAGTCGCTCAAGGGCACCCTCGTGGGGGTGTTCGCGCCCGACGACGTGGCCGTAATCCGCGTGTCGGGCGGCAGGGTCCCACCCGCGGCCTTCGGCGATTCGTCCGCGCTCCGCGTGGGCGACATCGTGCTCGCCATCGGGAACCCGCTCGGGCTTCAGAGCTCGGTCACCGAAGGCATCGTGAGCGCGACCGGACGAACCGTGAGCGAGCCCACGGGCAGCTCGATCCCGAACATGATCCAGACCAGCGCGGCGATCAATCCGGGCAACTCGGGCGGCGCGCTCGTGAATCTGGCCGGCGAGGTGATCGGCATCCCGACACTGGCCGCCAGCGACCCGCAGATGGGCGGCTCGGCGCCGGGGATCGGATTCGCGGTGTCGTCGAACATGGCCACCGACATCGCCCGCCAGCTAATCACCAGCGGCAAGGTGACCAACTCGCACCGGGCCTACCTGGGCGTGCAGCTGTCCGACGTGCAGCAGGGCGGCGGCGCGCTGGTTGTGGACGTCGTGCCGAACGGGCCGGCCTCGAAGGCCGGG
>JAKAMV010000626.1 GCA_021812735.1 Chloroflexota bacterium
CCCGGCTGCGGCGAGCTCGTCGCGGAGCCCTACCTGCGGGTTGCCGAGGGGCGGCTCGTCTGCACGGCCTGCTCGGGCTACCCGCGCTGAGCCGCGCGGACGCTGGGCGATCATGGTCCTCCTCGTCGTCGGCGGCGCGACGGTCCTCGTCTTCTCCGGGGTCATGGCGATGGCCGGCCTCGGCGCGGCGTTCCTGTTCGTGCCGCTGTTCTACTACCTCGGCGTCCCGCTCGGACAGGCGAGCTCGGCCGCGCTCCTGCTGAACGCCGTCAGCCTCTCGGCGGCCACCGTCAGCTACGCCCGGGGCCGGCTCATCGACTGGCGGGCCGGGATCCCCATCCTGGTCGCCGCGGTCGTCCTCGCGCCTATCGGGGCGGCGCTCTCGGCGGCGGTGGACCGCACGGTCCTGCTCACCCTGTTCGTGGCCTTCCTCGTCTTCGCGGGCGCGATGATGCTGTTCTATCGCCCGCCGGCTGAGCGGCGGGAGCGCGGGCCCGCAGCCGAGGCGGGGGTCGGGCTCGGCGTGGGCGGGCTGGCCGGGTTCCTGGGCGGCCTACTCGGGGTCGGCGGGGGGAACATCATCCTTCCCGGCCTGACCTGGAGCGGCCTTGACGCCAAGACGGCGGCCGGGACCACCGCGCTCGCGGTCGTGTTCAGCTCGCTGTCCGGCTTCTTGGGCCACGCTGCCGTGGGCAGCCTGGACCCGGTCTTCCTGGGGACCATGGCCGTCCTGGCTGCCGTCGGCTCGCTCGTCGGCTCCCATCTCATGCAGACGCGTCTGACCAGCGCGCAGCTCAAACGCCTCATCGGAATCCTGCTCTGGATCATCGCCGCCAAGATGGCGCTCGACCTGCTGTGAGCGCCCGTCCAGCACCTGTCGACTCGGAGGTACCAATGTCCGCCACGGCCAATCCCGCGCCCGCGCCTGCCGAGGCGCAGCTCGGCCGACTCCACGGGTTCCACCCCGGCTGGTTCGGCGCGGTCATGGGGACCGCGGTGGTCGGCATCATCGCCTACCAGAACCCCGGCAACGACGCCGCGCTCCGCGACGCCGGGCGCGCCCTGGGCCTCACCATGGTGGGGCTCGGCGCGCTGCTCGCCATCGTCCTCGGCGTGCCCTACGTGGCGCGCTGGCTGCGCCACCCCGCCGCCGCGATGGCGGACCTGCGCAGCCCGTTCGCGGGGGCGCTGTACGGGACCTTCCCGGGCGGCATCCTCGTCCTGGCCGTGGGCCTGGCGACCGTCAGCCCCTCGCTGGGCGCCGCCGACGTCGTGACGGCCGTGATCGAGGTGCTCGCGCTCGTCGGCGTGGTGCTCGCCTTCGCCATCAGCGTCGTGTTCGCCTACCTGCTGTTCGTCGAGCACCAGGTCGGCCCGCACACCGCCAACGGCGCCTGGTTCATCCCGCCCGTGGTGAACATCATCGTGCCCCTTGGCCTCCTGCCCCTGATGCCCCACGCGAGCCCGGCCGACGCCGAGACCCTGCTCGCCGCCGGCTACGCCTTCTTCGGCATGGGCCTGCTGCTGTTCCTGCTCGTCGCCTCGCTCCTGTACGACCGGCTGGTCTTCCACCCGATGCTGCCGGCCCAGCTCGCGCCGTCGCTGTGGATCGGCCTCGGGCCGGTTGGCGTCGGGGCGCTGGTGCTGGTGCGGCTGGGGCAGGCCGGGGCGGCGCACTGGGGCCCCGGCGCCGCGCCGGTCGAGACCCTGTCCATGCTCTCGGCGACCGCCCTCTGGGGCTTCGGCCTGTGGTGGCTGGCCGCCGCCGCGCTGCTCCTGGCGCGCTACCTGCGTCGCGGCGGACTCCCGTTCGGCATCGGCTGGTGGGCGTTCACCTTCCCTCTCGGCGCGTACACGGCCAGCACCCTCGCCCTCGCACGGGCCTGGGGGTCGAGCCTGCTCGAGGGGATCGCCGTGCTGCTGTTCGTGCTGCTCGCCGCGTTCTGGCTGGTCGTCACGGCGGGCACCCTGCGGGCCATGCGCACGGGCGAGGCCTGGCGGCGGTGACGCCACGGCGCCGGTGACGCCGCGGCGCCGGGCGGCCTCCCTGCTGCGGGGTGGAGGCGACCCGGCGCCCCCACCGGGCCCGCTTGGCCGGGCGGCCAGGGCGGAGGCCGCCTCGCTCCCGCGGGCTGACCGCCTCCTGCTCGGCCTCCGCTGGGCCGCACTTGGCGCGGCGCTGCTGCTGGCGCCGCTCGGGAGCGGGCAGGCGCCCGGCCTGCCGGCGCTGTTCGCCGCCGCCGGGGCGCTCAACGCGATCGTGTCGGTGGCCGCGCTGGCCCGGCGGCCGTTCGCCACGGGTCGCGCGTCCGCCCTGCTCGTGGCCGACGCGATCCAGGCCACCTCGCTGACGCTGCTCACGGGGGGCGCCCACAGCCCGTTCTTCCCGCTCTTCCTGCTGCTGGCGGTGGAGCTCGCCGTGGCATTCGCCGGCCGCACCGCCGCGGCCTGGATCCTCAGCGCCGGCGCGCTCCACGTCGCCGCGGTCGTCCTGCGGGAGGGCGGCGACTGGGTGACCCTCGACGCCTACATGGCGGTCGGCAAGCTGTTCGTGCTGCTGATCGTCGGGGCACTGGCGGTGGCGTTCACCACGCAGGTCCGCCTCGAGGATCGCCACCGGGCGCTCGCGGAGCGCAACGCGGCGCAGATGGTCCTGCTCAACGAGCTGTTCTTCGAGCTGAACCAGCCTCGGGACGACCTGGGGCATGCCCTCCGCGCGCTGCTGGCGGGCGCGCAGCGCCTGCTTGCGGCCGACGTCGGCCTGGTCTTCCTGTGTGAGCCCGTCCTGGGCTGCTGGCGGATGACGGCGTCGCTGGGCCGGGCCGAGGCGACGCCAGCCGCGCTCACCCCGGCATCGTGGGGCTGGCAGATCGCCACCGACGAGACGTTCCTCGCCGGCCCGGCCGCGGGCACGGACCTGCCGGCCGGCTGGCCCGATCCGGCCACTCGCGTCGTGGCCGGGATCCGGCTCGAGGCGCAGGGCGGCGGCGAGCCCGGGGCGCTCGTGATCGGGCGGGCAGGCGGCCCGCTCGACGACGGCGAGTGGCTGGCCCTGCGCGCGCTCGCGAGGGAGACCGAGCTGTCGCTCCGCAACGCCCGGCTGCACGCGGAGGAGCAGGCGCAGCTCGCCCGGCTGCGCCAGTTCGAGGACGCCCGGCAGTCGTTCTTCTCGGCGGTCGCCCACGAGCTGCGGACGCCCCTCACCGTCCTCAAGACCCTCATGCCCTCGGTGGCGGACTGGGCCCGGCTGCCCGCGGCGGAGCGCGCACGCGCCACCGAGATGGTGGAGGCGAACCTCGGGCGCCTCGAGACGCTCATCAGCGACCTGCTAGACGGCGCCCGCGTGGAGGCCGGCGCCGTCGCCCTGCGCCGGGAGCCGACCGATGCCGAGGACCGCGTCCGGCGGCTGGCGCAATCGCTGCAGCCGCTGTTCGAGACCCGTCGCCAGGAGGTCGCCATCGCAGCGGAGGCAGGCCTGCCCCCGGTTGACGCCGACCGCCGGCGGCTCGACCAGGTGCTGTCGAGCCTGCTGCACAACGCGTTCAAGTTCGGCCGGCAGGGCGGTCAGATCGGTGTCCGGGTGGCGCGCGACGGCGCCGACGTGCGGATCTGCGTCGAGGACGACGGCCCGGGGGTGCCGGCCGCGGATCGCGAGCACGTCTTCGACAAGTTCTACTCCGCCGCCCCGGCCGGCGGCGCCCAGGGCGGCCTCGGCCTCGGGCTGTACATCTCGCGCGAGCTGGTCGCGCTCCATGGCGGACGGCTGTGGCACGAGCCGCGGCCCGGCGGCGGCAGCCGGTTCTGCCTCACGCTGCCGGCCGCGAAGGAGGGATGCGATGGACCGGGCGACGACTAGGATCCTCGTGATCGACGACGAGCCTGACGTGCGGAGCGCCATCGGGCTCACCATCACCCTCCAGGAGCCGGGCTGGGAGGTGCTGACCGCTCCCAGCGGCGAGGAGGGCCTCGGGCTGCTGGAGACCGCGCACCCCGACGCCGTCCTGCTCGACCTCCAGATGCCCGACGCGGACGGCTACGAGGTGCTGCGGCAGATCCGCCTGTTCAGCGACGTGCCAGTCGTGATCCTCACCGTCCGCAACGACGAGCTCGACAAGGTGCGGGGCCTGCAGCTGGGCGCCGACGACTACGTTGTCAAGCCGTTCGGCCACCTCGAGCTCCTCGCCCGCATCCGATCGGTGCTGCGGCGCGCGAGCGGCCATGTCGCCGCCGACGATCCGGCCTTCGCGCTGGGGGACCTGCGCATCGACTGGGCAGCACACCGCGTGGCGGTGAGGGGGCGCGAGGTGCGCCTGACGAGCACCGAGTTCCGCCTGCTCGAGCTGCTCGCACGCAACGCGGGGCGGGTGGTCGAGAACGACGTGCTGCTGGCGCGCGTCTGGGGACCGGACTCGGGCGGCGACACCGACTACCTCAAGGTGTACGTCCACCGCCTGCGAGCGAAGCTCGAGACTGACCCGGCCAGCCCCCGCTACCTGCGCACCGAGCGCGGCGTCGGGTACTGGATGCCGCGCTCGGTGCCAGGCGAGGACGGGTCCAGCTCGCCCGGCGGGGCCCCGGCGTAACGGCAGGCGCAGTCCCCGCGACGCCCCGCAGCATGGCGCAGCCCCGGCCAGAGGTCTGGCCGGGGCCACTCGGGAGAGGGGCTGATCGGGAGCTGGGTTGACCGGGGGCGGGGCTGATCCCGCGCCCCCGGTCGGGCGCCACGGCGGCGGGGAGCCGCCGGGGCGAGATCCTCTCCGGCCGGAGCCGCGGGGCCCGGGCCGGAGAGGCGTGGGCCTCACATGGCCTGGGGATGGTGCGTCTGGCCCAGGGCCACGGCGGCCCAGCCGCCCAGGACGGCGACCGCGATCCCGACGATCACGTCGCTCCAGAGGGCGTAGGTGACGCCCGTGTAGCCGAGCACGAACGGCGCCGCGATCAGCCAGACGCCCAGCACCGCGTTGATCCAGTCGAGCGCGCGATCGGTGCCGCGCTGGTCCGACAGGGCGGCCCAGGCGCCGAGGACGATCAGCGCGACGCCGACGATGATCGCGTCGGCCAGGTACGCCGTTGTCGCGGTGGCGCCGAGGGCGAACGGCGCGGCCACCTCCCACACTCCGACCAGGGCCACCAGCCAACTCAGCGACTTCTGCACGCCCATCACATTCCTCCTGGGTCTCCGTGTTCCCTGGGATCCGCTCCCCGGGTGAGTGCCCTAGTTGTGCCAGCCCGCGGTGGACGGGCCGATGAACGGCGGTGAACACGCGGTGAACGCCCACAGGCGGGCGTCAGCCAGCGATTGACTGCCAAACAGATACGCGGTAGCGTATGCAAATACGCCACGTCGTACAGATTGGAGCCCGCAGTGTCCCAGCCCATCGTCTACATCGACCTCGGCGTCGGGGGGATGACCTGCGACGACTGCGTCGTCCACGTGGCGCGCGCTCTCGAGTCCGTCCCCGGCGTCGAGGCCGCCACCGTGGACCTGGCCACGCGGAGCGCCGTCGTGACCGCCCGGGGGGACGTGGAGGCGAGCGCGCTCACGGCGGCCGTCCGCGCCACCGGCCAGTACAACGCGTTCGAGCGCCGGCGCCGGGCGGCCCCCGGTGAGTGACGCGTTCGACCTGCTGATCCTGGGCTCCGGGTCCACCGCGTTCGCGGCCGCGATCCGGGCGGCGGACCTGGGCGCGCGCGTGGCGATGGTCGAGCGCCGGACGCTGGGCGGCACCTGCGCCAACCGCGGCTGCCTGCCGTCGAAGAACCTGATCGAGGCGGCGCGGATCGTCCACGAGGCGGCGCACCCGCGGTACGCCGGACTGACGCCGGGGACGGTCGGCGTGGACTTCGGCGCGCTCGTGGCCCAGAAGGACGGCGTCGTCCGCGAGTACCGCGCCAAGAAGTACGCGAGCGTCGCCGGCGGCCTCGCCGACCTCGAGCTCATCGATGGGGACGCCGCGTTCGCCGACCCCCACACCGTCCGCGTCGGCGACCGCCTGGTCATGGGCGATCGGATCCTGGTGGCCACCGGCAGCCGCCCGGCGATCCCGGCGATCCCGGGGCTGGACGCCGTCCCCTGCCTCACGAGCGACCTGCTCGACGCCGACGAGGCCGGGCGGCTCACCGAGCTGCCCGCGTCGCTCGCCGTCCTGGGCGGCGGCTACATCGCGGTCGAGCTCGCCCAGATGTTCAGCCGCTTGGGGAGCCGGGTCACGATCG
>JAKAMV010000627.1 GCA_021812735.1 Chloroflexota bacterium
GAGGCGGACGAGTCCGTCGGGGGGGACGAAGGGAGGCCTGGGGGTGGTCTCGGTCACCGGGCCAGCCTACCGTCGCGGCGAGTACCCTGCCCGGTGTCCCCGGTCTATCCGACAGGAGGTGCCTCGTGTCCATCGCCCGCATCGACCCCGGCCAGCACTACGCGGCCGCGGTGGTCCACGGCGGCCTCGTCTACCTGTCAGGGCACGTCGCCCACGACGCTGACGCCGGCGTCCGCGAGCAGACTGCCGAGATCCTCGCGTCCATCGACCGACACCTCGCCGAGGCCGGCACGGACAAGTCGCGCCTGCTGAGCGTCCAGGTCTTCCTCGACGATATCGGGCACTTCGACGAGATGAACGCCGCCTGGGACGCCTGGGTGGACAGGTCCAATCTCCCGGCGCGCGCCACGGTCGAGGCGAAGCTCGCCTCGCACGTGTACAAGGTGGAGATCGCCGCGATCGCCGCCCTGCCCTGACCCGCCTGCGGCCGCTCGTGCCGGGGGACGCCGACGGGGATGCTCGCAGGCACCGGATCCGGGCGGAGGTGCCGTTCGCCAGTTGCGGCAGGCGGCCCGTCGAGCCTAGGGTGAGGGCTCGTCGACGGCCGCGACGCGGCGGGCCAGGCCAAAGGTGCCCGAACCGGCCCGATGCGCGACGACCCCGCGGGAGGCTCGGGATGGAAGGGCTGGCCTACCTCGCCGTCGTGATGGCCGCGGCCGCGCTGAGCCTGGCCGTGGCGCCTGAGCTGGTCGGCCTGGCCGTCCTCGGTCTCGGCCTCCTGCTCGTCCTGGGCGGCCCCGCGTGGGCGGGCGCGGGCGCCGTCCTGTTCACGGGTCTCGGGATCCTGGAGCTGCTGACCGGCGAGGCGGCGCGGGACGCCGGGCCCAGGCACCGACACGCGTGGTGGACGGCGGCCAGGGGCCTGGGCGCAGCCGAGGCGGCCCTTGCGGCGGGCGCCGTCGCCGCGATCGCCCACGTGGCGTAGCACGCCGGCGCAGGACGGCGCGGCCTGGTCTTGGGGCCGCTGCGCTCCGCTCCCGGCGGGTCTACTGGAAGAAGCCCGCCGCTGCGTAGACGTACGTGACGCCGTACGCAGACTTGGCGGTCTGCCCAGCCACCCGGTCGATCTTGAGCCAGCTGTCGCCTGCGACGCCGCACGAGCCGGCCGTGTAGGCGGTGCCGGTGACCGTTTCCACGACGTGCACGGCGGTGCCCGAGTTGATGCTGCCCAGCCGGGTGCTCGACGTGGTGGACGACTTGCGGATGCTGATCCCGTCGCAGATGGCCGTCGAGGTCGAGCCGGCGACCGGCGCCTCGCTTGCGGGGGCGAGCGAGGGCTGGAGGCTCTCCAGCGGGGCGGCGGAGGAGCCGGCTGCAGAGGGCGCCGCCGAGCCCTCGCCCGAGATCGTGGGCGACGGCGTGGCAGAGGAGCCGCCACAGGCAGCGAGCGCGAGGGCGAGGATTCCTGCAAGGATCAGCCTGCGATTCATCCACCACCTCCACGCGATCGGGTCCGCCAGCTCCGGCCCCTTCAGGATAGCCGTCCCGCGCACCCGCGGTCGGGCCCGATCGGCCGGATGACACCGGCTCGACGGGACGCGGGATCCCCGCGGCGACCATCCTGCTTGTCCCCCAAGGGACGGTCGGTGCCCCCGAATGTTGCGCGCTCCGGGCCGCCGGGGCGCCAGGTCCTCCGACGCGGGTGTCGGCGCGGCGGCACGCGGGTGGCCCGTGAGGGACGCGGAGGTGGGGGTTGACGCCGCCGCGGCGGCGCCCGTACAGTACGCGTCGGTCGAGCAGGTCGCTCGTCACGTCCTAGCCCGGAGGCGGAACGCCAGATGGTGCAGAACGAAGTCCTCTATCCGCGCACGTCGGCGCCCATCTGCGCCGCCGTTCACGGGAGGAGTGTGCCCACCGCAGGGTAGGACGCGGGGCGAGAGCCCCAACCAGCGACCGCCGAGCCGTGGGCCACCAAGCCCGCGGCTCAAGTGTTTCCAGGGGCAGAGACCGCCCCGCTGATCACGAGCCGCAGGCCCCCCGGAAGACCGGGCCCGCGGCTCGCCCCATGTCTGGGACCCCGCGGCCCGGCTCGCGAACTCAGTGAGTCACAGCAACCGCAAGGAGAGGTCCCATGACCACCACCCTCGCGCCCGAACTGAACATCGCCACCCCGGCGTTCGAGGACGCCGCGGCGACCGCGAGCGCGACCGTGGCCGTGGCCCCGGCCCTGCTCGTCGAGCACGTCACCAAGCGCTTCCGGCCCGACCGCCGGAAGGCGCCCGTCCTTGCGATCGACAACGTCTCGCTCCGTCTGGAGCGAGGCTCGATCCACGGGGTCTTGGGCGCCAACGGCTCGGGCAAGTCCACGCTGATCCGCCTGGTCTCCGGGCTGCTCACGCTGGACGAGGGCCGGGTCGAGGTCTTCGGCCTCGACCTCGAGCGCGACGAGCTTGCGGTCAAGCGGCTCATCAACCGGGTCAGCGTGGACGCGGCCTTCTTCAAGAAGCTGAGCCCCATGGAGAACCTGCTGTTCGCCGCGCGCCTGTACGGGCTGGAAGCCCGGGCGGCGCGACGGGAGGCCACGGCGATCCTGGGCCGGCTCGGCATCGCGCAGAGCCGCCTCGGCCGCCCGGTCGAGCAGATGAGCCGGGGCATGCAGCAGAAGGTCGCCATCGCGCGGGCGCTGCTGACGAGTCCCGCGCTGCTGCTGCTCGACGAGCCGACCACCGGCCTCGATCCGCGCAGCAAGCTCGAGGTCCAGGCGTTCATCGAGGAGGTGAATGCGATGCACGACGCGACGATCGTCCTCACCACGCACGACCTCGCCGAGGCAGAGCGGCTCTGCGACCGGATCACGCTCCTCAACGGGGGCCGTGTGGTCGCCGAGGGCACCTCGCCCGAGCTCAAGCGCCTGGTCGCCGAGCAGCACGGGCAACCGGAGACGCTCGAGGCCGTGTTCATGACCTTCACCGGCCGCTCCCTCGACGACGACGTCGAGGAAGACGGCGACACCGACGACTGAACCACGAAAGGAGGTCCGCGATGACGACGAAGCGAGACATCCATTCCCGCCGGCATCAGACCACCCCCTTCCGAAAGGACCACCCGTGATGTCCACGATCGACTACCGGCGCTCCGTCATGAAGGAGCGCCAACCCCGCTACCGGGCCGAGGCCGAGCACGCCCGCGAGGCCGCGGCCGAGGCCGCGCCGCGACCCATCCGCCACCGGGTGGGCGAATCGATCATCCGATTCGGCCACAGGGTGGCCGGCGACGCGGTTGGCGACGCGCTCCTCGACTCCTCAGTCACCGCGTGACGAGATGACCGTCCCGTCACGCCGGCGCACCGGGCCGGGCTGTCCCGGCCCGGTGCGCCTCCTCCCGAAAGGACGACCCCGTTGGCCCTCATCACGTCCGAGCTGAAGGCGTCGTACGCCTTCGTCGAACGCAACTTCTTCCTCACCCGCCGGTACTGGGGGTGGGAGCTCGCGTTCCTCGTCTACTCCGTCGCGGGCGCGCTCTCGATCAGCCTGATCGGCGCTGCGGCGGGCGACGACCGCCTGCTGCTCACGCTGATCATCGGCGCCGTCTTCTGGAATTACCTGTCGGTGGTGTTCAGCTGGATCGCCGAGACCATCTCGGTGGAGCGGTGGGAGGGGACGCTCGAGTACACGTTCATGGCCCCCGTGCGCCGGTGGACCCAGCTCCTGGGCTCGTGTCTGTACGCGATGGCGTACGGCCTCGTCCACACGGCGGCCATGCTGATCGTGCTCCTCGTGTTCTTCCCGCAGCTGCGCCCCGAATCGATGAACATGATCACCGCGGCGGCCTTCGTGCTGCTCGGCTCCTTCAGCTTCGTCGGCATCGGGATGATGGCGGCGATCCTGCCCCTGCTGTACGTGGAGCGGGGCGCCCAGATGACCTTCGTGATCCAGTCCTGCCTGCTGCTCGTGTCCGGGGTCTACTACCCGGTCAGCGTGCTGCCGGGCTGGATGCAGGCGGTCTCGCACCTCTCGCCCGCGACGTACGTCCTGGCCGGCGTGCGGGCGGGCCTGCTCGACGGGACGTCGATCACCTCCCTCTGGGGGGACATCCTGCCGCTGGTGGCGATGGGGATCGTCCTGATCCCGATCGGCCTGTGGGCGTTCGGCCGCGCAGAGCGGTACGCGAAGCGCACCGGCAAGCTCAAGCGGGTGGGCTGACCATGGACAGTCCCCTCGATCCGAGCGCTGCCTCCCCCTCCCTCCCCGTCCCGGCCGGGCTCGGCTGGGACGGGGACTGGGCTGTGGCGTTCGGCCCGTTCGCCGATGGACGCCGCCGGCCGGCCCGGGTGGTCGCCGCCCACCGGGGCGCCTGGATCCTGGCCCTCGACGACGGCGACCGGGATGCCGTCCTGGCCGGTCGGCTGCGGCACGAGGCGGTGCGTCCGGCCGACCTTCCCGCCGTTGGGGATTGGGTGGCCGCAGACGCCGATTCGGACGTCGCCGGACCGGCCGTCATCTCCGCCGTCCTGCCTCGGCGCACCGCGTTCCGCCGGGCCTCCGACGACGGCGCCACCGCCTCCGAGCAGGTCCTGGCCGCCAACGTGGAACTGGCGCTCGTCGTGACCGGCCTCGACCGCGCCTTCAACGTGCGCCGGCTGGAGCGCTACATCGCCGTCGCATGGAGCGGCGGGGCCACGCCGGTCGTGGTGCTCAACAAGGCCGACGCGGCGGCCGACCCCCACGGGGCCCAGACGGCGGCCGAGGCCGTCGCCCCGGGCGTTGACGTCCGGCTGATCTCGGCGCTCGAGGGCACCGGGGTCGCCGAGCTCGAGCACACGCACCTGCGTCCGGGCACGACCGCCGTGGTGCTGGGCTCGTCGGGCGCCGGCAAGTCGACCCTGCTCAACGCCCTGCTGGGCGAGGAGCGGGCACGGACCGGCGCCGTCCGATCATCCGACGCGCGCGGGCGCCACACCACGACCCACCGCGAGCTCCACCGCCTGCCCGGCGGCGGGCTGCTCATCGACACGCCCGGGATCCGATCGCTCGGCGTCAGCGGTGCGGACGACGGGCTCGTCCCCGCCTTCGCCGACGTCGCCGACCTCGCCGCCGACTGCCGGTTCGCCGACTGCCGCCACCAGGGCGAGCCGGGCTGCGCCGTGGAGGCCGCGATCGCCACCGGGCGCCTGTCGCCCGAGCGGATGGCATCGCACCGCAAGCTCGAGCGCGAGGCGGCGCACGCCGCCCGGCAGACCGACCGGCTGCTGCGCGAGGCCGACCGCCGGAGGTGGAAGGCGATCAGCACGTCGGCCCGCGAGCATATGCTGCGCAAGTACGGGAGGGAGTCGTGATGGACAGCGCGACGGCCGCCGGATCCACCCTCCGGCCGGCGACGGCGGCGGACTGGCCGGCGATCGCCGAGATCTTCAACGCGGCGTACCGCGCGGACGGCGCGGGCGAGTTCCGCACAGCCGAGAGCCTGGCGTCGGAGAACCGCGAGCTGGTCATGGAGCGCGACGTCGTGATCGCCGAGGTCGCTGGCGAGCCGGTCGGGTACGGGTGGAGCCGCATCAGCCCCCGGGACGGGGTGCTGGTCGGCGCGTTCAGCGGCGCTGTGCATCCGGCGCACCAGCGGCGCGGGATCGGCACCGCCATGCTCGGTCAGACCATGGACGCCGTCGGCGCGCGACTGGCCGCCGACCCGCGGCCGATGCCCCACGAGTTCCGCTGCATGGCATACGACCTCCAGCCGGGGCGCATCGCGCTGCTCGCCGCCGCAGGGTTCGTCCCGATCCGGTTCGGCTACGAGATGCGGCGGTCGCTGACCGGCACGCTGCCCGACCATCCGCTGCCCCCGGGTCTCGAGCTGCGCCCGCTCGTCGAGCAGGACTACCGCGCGGTGTTCGATGCCAACGAGGAGGCGTTCCTCGACCACTGGGGCCACCGTCCGGCGACCGCGGAGGACTTCCAGGACATGTGCTACGGCCCAGACGCGAGCCCGGACCTGTGGTGCGTCGCCTGGGACGGGGACCAGGTGGCGGGCGTCGTGGCGAACGTGATTCTGCGCGACGAGGTGGAGCAGCTGGGGATCCGGCGGGGCTGGCTCGACAACGTGTCCGTGCGCCGGCCATGGCGCGGTCGCGGTGTCGCGAAGGCGCTGTGCAGCGCGTCGATGCGCGTGCTGCGCGCGCAGGGCATGGACGAGGCGTGGCTGGGTGTGGACGGCGCCAAC
>JAKAMV010000628.1 GCA_021812735.1 Chloroflexota bacterium
GGCTCCTGACCGGGCTCCACGTCGAGGGCCGACAGCCTGGCGCAGCGAGGGCGACGCAGGTGCCCGCTGGGCGGGCGTTGCGACGCAGGTGCCGGCTTGCGGGCTTGGGGCGACGCAGGTGCCCGCCGGGCGGGCGTTGCGACGCAGGTGCCCGCTGGGCGGGCGTTGCGATGCGTGAACGGCCCCTCCGGGGGACCCGGCCGCGCATTGTCGCGCGGGCTGTGCGCCACCCGGCCCGCTGGCCGGACACGTGCAACGCAGCGCCCGCTGACGGGGCGGACGGCGGAAGGACGGCGCTGCTACGTGTTGCGGCCGCCGACGCCCGGTCCCGCGTGGGGCAGGCGCTCATAGCGCAAGGTGTCCCCGTCAAGCGCGAACGCGTCGAGCGCCAAGCCGTTGGGGTCCATGCCGGCGAGCTCCTCGTTCAGCCAGGCGGCAAAGGCCCGGTCGACGTCGGGCGGCAGCGAGATGAGCACGTCGCGCATCGGCGTGAGGAGGCACTGCGGCTGCTGGCCCAGGATCCGGCGGAGCTCGTCAGGGGCCAGCACGAGCGCGGACGCGCAGCCGAGCCCCGTCTGCAGAACGCGTGCGGGGACGCCCTCGATATCGAGGCCCACCAGGTCGCGACCGCGGACGGCATGCGTTCGGTCGCGGAGGTTCGCCAGTGCCCGCGCCACGAGGTCGGCGGGCCCGATCGGCCAGCCGCCGAGCAGCGCCTCACCCACCACGAGGAAGGCCGGCCCGATGTCGATGCCGAAGCCAGTCGGGATGCCGGGAGGCAGCGTCACCCGGAACGGCTCGCCGCTCATGGGCGGCATCGGCCGCCGTCTCGGAAGGACGGGAATCACCGAGGAGGCGAGGGCGTCCCAGTCGAGGTCCGCCGGGAGTGCCCCCATGGCCCGCAGCACCGCCTCCGCGGTCGCCACCTCGATACCGTTGCCCAAGTCCTCGGACGCGTAGTCCTTGCCGGCCTGCCGCCGGCGCTTGGCTCGTCGTCGCTCTCGCCCGTTCATGGGGCGATGGTGCGAAGAGCGGCTTACACGGCCCCCACGCGCCGCTTAGCGCGGACTTGCGGCACCGCCAGCGCCTCGCCCGGCTCGGGGCCGGGACTGGTCGCTGGCCCGCGGCCCACGCGACGTCGTCAGCCTCCGGCCAGATCGACCTCTCGTGCTGGAGGGAGAGCGTCAGGACGGCGGTTGGCCAGGACCGGGATCTGGCGGCGCGCGGCGTCGGCGAGGCCGAGGTCGATCTCGGCCCGAAGGATCGCCTCCCCTGACCCCGCCATCGCGATCACCCGGCCCCACGGGTCCACCACCATCGAGTGGCCCCAGGCCGCGATCGCGCCCGGGCCTCCGCGCCCGCATGCGGCGGCAGCGAGCACCCAGGCGCCGTTCTCGATGGCCCGGGCCCGGAGGAGCGGCTCCCAGTGGTCGCGTCCCGTGTGCTCGGTGAACACGGCGGGCACCGCCAGCAGCGTCGCGCCGGCGATCGCGAGCGCCCGGTACAGCTCGGGGAACCGCAGGTCGTAGCAGATCGAGAGGCCCAGCCCAACGCCGTCCACGTCCGCCACGACTGCCCGATCTCCCGGCGTCACCCGCGCCGACTCGCTGTCGGACGGGCCGTCGTCGACCGCGACGTCGAACAGGTGCAGCTTCCGGTACCTGGCCACCATGTCGCCCGACCGGTCGAACAGCGCCGTGGTGTTGAACGGGCGCTCGACGTCGCCCGCCGCCTCGGCATGCGACCCGGCGAGGACCCAGACGCCGTGCTCGCGGGCCACGGCGGCGAACGGCTCCGTGGTGGGCCCGGGCACGGGCGCGGCCGAGGCCCGGAAGCCGGGGGCAGATCCGCGGAACTGGACGTACTCGGGGAGGATCACGAGGTCGCTGTCCACCGCTGCCTCCGCGGCCATCGCGGCCGCGCGGGACAGGTTGTTCGCGACGTCGGCCCCCGCCTCGAACTGGACGAGAGACACCCGCATCGTGCGCATGCCGCGATGGTACGAGGGCCAGCCGTCGGCGGGCAGGGCCGAACGGGCGGAGGCGAGGACGAATGGCGGGTCCCGCTGGCCGCCATCCGGGTCGGCGCGGCGGCGACCGGACCGACCGCTGACGTTCAGTTTCGCGTTTGACCCGGCCCTCGCCCGCGGGCTACGCTCCGCATATCCCGATGCCGTCCCGCGTCGGGCGTCAATGCGCCGCAAGAGGACATCCTCCCCCGTGGAGAACGGACCTAGTCCAGCCGGCCAGCGCGCCGGCGCCCGCAAGGTCCACCCCGCCCCCTGACGGCCCCGCCGGGCTCGCGCCGGCCCGGCCACCGCTGGCGGAGGGACCCGTCAGAGCAAGGTGGCCACCATGCGCTTCCTGAGCCGCTGCATCGGCCTGCCGGTGCGCGACCCGTCCGGTGAGCCCCTCGGCGCGATCGCCGACCTGATCGTCGCCATCGGGGGCAAGTACCCGCCCGTCACCGGGCTGGTCGTGCGCACCGACCACCGCCGCATCTTCATCCCGTGGTCCGATGTTGACGCCTTCGACGACGACGGCGCCCGCTTGCGCGTGCCCACGATCAACATCGGGAAGTTCCGGCAGCGGCAGAACGAGATCCTCCTCAAGGCCAACCTGCTCGACAAGCAGATCGTCGACATCGAGGGGCGCAAGGTCATCCGCGTCAACGACGTGAGCCTCGACAACGTCGAGGGCCGGCTCCGCCTCGTCGCCGTGGACGTGGGCGCCGCCGGCCTGCTGCGCCGGCTCGGTGCCGAGGGGGCGCTGCGCCGCCTCGCGAAGCGACTCAACGCCACGATCCCGGAGCGGTACATCGACTGGGAGGACGTCGACCCGCTCGACTCCACCATCGCCAGCGTCAAGCTCCGGGTCCCGCACGCGAAGCTCGCGGAGCTCCACCCGGCCGACCTGGCCTCGATCATCGAGGACCTCGCCCCGCGCGACCGGGTCGGCGTGCTGGCGTCCCTCGACGACGAGGCGCTGGCCGACGTGGTGGAGGAGATGGAGCCCGAGACCCAGGTCGACGTCATTGAGGACCTCACGCCGGAGCGCGCGGCCGACATCCTCGAGGAGATGAGCCCGGACGACGCGGCCGACCTGGTGGCGGACCTGGACCAGGAGACCCGCGACGAGATCCTCGCCCTCATGGAGAAGGACGAGGTCGACGAGGTGCAGGAACTCCTCGGGTACGACGAGGATTCGGCAGGCGGTCTCATGACGACCGAGTTCATCGCGGTCGAGGAGCGCATGACGGCGGGCGAGGCGATCGACCGGCTGCGCGAGCTGGAGCCCGACGCCGAGACCATCTACTACGTCTACGTCCTCGACGACGGCGGCCGGCTGGTGGGCGTGCTCTCGCTGCGTGACCTGATCGTCGCCCGGCCCGACGCGGCGATCCACGAGGTGATGATCCGCGAGCCCAAGGCGGTGAACGTCAACGCCGACCAGGACGAGGTCGCCGAGGTGGTCGCGCACTACAACCTGCTGGCCGTTCCGGTGGTGGACGACGACGGCGCGATGATGGGCATCGTCACGGTGGACGACGCCCTCGACACGGTGATCCCCACCGCCTGGAAGAAGCGGCTCCCCCGCGTCTTCAGCCGGCTGGGGTAGGGCGTGGCCGGCCTGCGCGCGCGCCCGGACGCGCGACCCAAGGACGCCGCCGAGCGGGCTCGGCAGCGCCGGCGTCCCCACGTCGTCAGGCCGTTCCCGCGGCTGCCGCAGTGGCGCGTCCGGCTGATCGCGGCCCTGGCCGTCCTGGGCCCGGGCTTGGTCAGCGGCTTCGCCGACAACGACGCCGGCGGCATCACCACGTACTCGCTGGCCGGGGCGAACTGGGGCTACACCCTGCTCTGGGTGATCCTGGCCAGCCAGATCGTCCTGTTCTTCACGCAGGAGGTGGGCGCACGGCTGGGCCTGGCCACGGGCAAGGGCCTCATCAGCCTCATCCGCGAGCGCTGGGGCGTCCGCTGGACCGTCTTCGCCGCCTTGCTGATGCTGGCCGCGAACCTGGGCTCCATCGTGGCCGAGTTCGCGGGGATCGGCTCGGCGCTGGGCATCTTCGGCGTGCCGCCACAGATCAGCGCGGCCGTCGCGGCGTTCGTGGTCGTGGGGTTCATCGCGCTCGGCTCGTACAGCCGCGTCCAGTACCTGTTCGTGGGCGTGGGCGTGCTGGTCTCGGGCGCGTACATCTACTCGGCCACGGCCGCGGGTCCGGACTGGGCTGCCGCGGCCTCCAACCTGATCACCCCGCAGCTCTCGTCGTCGCCGGCCTACTGGCTCGCGGTCGTCGGCACCGTGGGCACGACGATCACCCCCTGGGGCCAGGCGTTCATCCAGAGCTACGTCGCCGACAAGGGGCTTCGACCCGAGGACCTCAGGGGGAACCGCGTCGACGTCCTGGCCGGCGCGCTGATCACCAACGTGATCGCCGGCTTCATCCTCATCGCCTGCGCCGCGACCCTCTATCCGGAGGGCATCAAGATCACGTCCGCCGCCGACGCGGCGCAGGCGCTCAGGCCCATCGCGGGCCAGGCGGCGGCCGCCGTGTTCGCCATCGGCCTGCTCGGGGCGTCCTTCCTCGGCCTCGGTGTCGTCCCCCTGAGCTCTGCCTACACGACCTGCGAGGCGTTCGGCTGGGAGACGGGCGTGGACTGGAACTGGCGCGAGGCGCCGGCATTCTACGGTCTGCTCGCCTTCTTCATCGGCTTCGCCGCGCTGTTCGTCATGATCCCCGGCCTGCCGCTGATCACGGTGATGTTCTCAGCGCAGGTCCTCAACGCGCTACTGCTGCCGTTCGTGCTGGTGTTCGTCATGCTGCTCGCCACGGACAGGGAATTGATGGGCCCCCTGGCCAGCGGCCCGCTCCTGAGCGTGATCGGCTGGGGATCGACGGGGCTGCTGATCCTGATGTCGCTGATCTTGGCCGCTACGAGCTTCCTGCCCTACTGAGCGCGTCGACCCATCCAAGGAGCGTCCCATGAGCGAGCCGCGGATCGGCCTCGGGCCGAACGGCCAGATCTTGATCCCGGTCAGCGATGTCGACCGTGCGGCGGCTTGGTACCGGGACGTGCTCGGTATCCGCTACCTCTTCGGCTTCCCGGGCATGGCCTTCCTCGACGCCGGCGGCGTCCGCCTCTACCTGGCCCGGCCCGAGGAGCCTGGCTTCGACGGGCGCGCAACCCTGTACTTCCGCGTCGCCGAGATCGATGCTGCCGTGGCGGCCCTCGAGGCGCGAGGCGTGGCCTTCTCGGACCGGCCGCACCTGATCTTCGACGACGGGTCGACGCAGACGTGGATGTGCTTCTCCAGTGACCCGGACGGCAACAACGTGGCGCTCATGAGCGAGGTGCCGTCGGAAGGCTGACCCCAGGGGCTAGCTGTGATCCGCCATCGCGGCGATCAGGCCGAGGATCGCCGACGGCGAGGAGACCCGATACCGCGCCACGGTCGCCCCGGCGCCCACCCGGATCGTGAACGCGTCCGGCGACATCCGGGAGAACATCTCCTCGTCGGTCGTGTCGTCGCCCGCGGCGAGCTCGAAGGACGGCGCGGGGAGCCGCGACCGGAGGTACCCGATCAGCTCGCCCTTGTTGGCCCAGGCGTACCGGACCTCGATGACCTTGGAGCCGCGCAGGACCACGAGCTCGGTCCCGGCCAGCCGCTCACCCAGCGTGGTCGCCACCTCGTTGGCGATCCACTCGCCGAACTCCGGCTCCACCAGCCGGTAGTGCCAGGCGAGCGCATGGTCCTTCGCCTCCACCATGCTGCCGGGCACGCGGGCGACGTAGTGGTCGAGCACTGCCCGGACGTCCGGCATCCAGTCGCTCGCCGCACCCTGCCGGAGGGCCTGCCACTCGGCGGCGCCGGGCTCACGCACCAGCGCTCCGTGCTCTGCGGCGAGCCAGAGGTTCGCGGCGGAGCCGAACCAGCGCTCCAGGTCGGCCCGCGAGCGACCGGACACGATGGCGACGTGGGTGCCCTGCCGCTCGCCGAGGCGCTGCAGCACCTCGAGCACCGCCGGCGTGGGCGCGGCATCAGCGGGCCTCGGCACGAGCGGCACGAGCGTGCCGTCGTAGTCGAGCGCGCACAGCCGCTCGGGCGTCCCCTCGAACGCGGCCAGCAGGTCGGCGACGGGAGGCTCGCCCACGCGGGCGGACGGCAGGGCGCGGTCCCGCGTCGCCTGGTCGAGGTCGGCGACCGATGTCCGC
>JAKAMV010000629.1 GCA_021812735.1 Chloroflexota bacterium
TTGAGCGTCGCGCTGAGCTGCGCGAAGTTCAGCATCCAGTGGATCTTCCAGTGGCGGTCGTGCATGTCAATGGAGTCCTCAAGGAGGACTGCCAGGTCGGCAAGTGTCAGGTCGGCCTTGCGGTCGAGCATGCTCTCGATATAGTCGAAGTTCCGCTGCATCTCGGGGACGAAGCGGGTCCGCCACCAGAAAGTGAAGTTGCTGCCGTAGACCGGCAGCACGAGGCCCAGGTAGGCGCCGATCTTGCCGACGTACTCGTCGTCCTCGGGGACGATTGGGTTCGTCCGCAGGTTGTACTCCTGGGTGTCGACGACGAGGCCCTTCTCGGCCGGGATGGCGGCCGTGTAGAGATACCCGTTGATGTTCTTGTAGATCCAGTCCGTCGCGAACGGCGTGCCGAAACGGCGGAACATGTGGTCGCAGGAGAGCCACCACCCACCGATGTCCTCGTACATCGGGCTCAGCGGCTTGGGGCAGTGGAGATCGTCGAAGACCCAGAACAGGAGCTTCTCGGTCTCGGACGTCCACTCGATCGGGAACGACTCGTCCCCGAGGAACTGGCCAAGGACCTCTTCCTTCAGCGGCACGGTGCGCTTCCTCCGTTGGCCGGCGCTAGGCCGGAACTGCGTGGCATGCGGGCTAGGACGCCTTGGCGATCCTCTTGAACCGCTTCATGTTCTCGGTGATCGCGACCTCGGTGGGCAGGCGCTCCATCGAGGATGCTCCGAAGAACCCGGCGACGCCGGTGGTGTGCGTGAGGACGTACTCCGCGTCCTCGGGCTCGGCGATGGGGCCACCATGGCACAGCACCAGGATGTCCGGGTTGACCGCGACGGCGGCGTCGCGGATGGCCTGCACGCGCTCGGCCGAGGCCTCGATTGTGAGCGCGGTCGTGGCGCCGATCGCGCCCTTCGTGGTGAGGCCCATATGGGCGACGACGACGTCGGCGCCGGCCTTGGCCATCGCGGCCGCCTGCTCGGTGTCGAACACGTAGGGGGTGGTGAGCAGGCCGGCTTCGTGGGCCTGCCCGATCATGTCGACCTCGAGGCCGAAGCCCATCCCGGTCTCTTCGAGGTTCTGGCGGAACTGCCCGTCGCACAGGCCAACCGTCGGGAAGTTCTGCACACCTGAGAAGCCGACGCGCTTGACCTCCTCGAGAAAGACCGGCATGAGCCGGAATGGGTCGGTGCCGCAGACGCCTGCGAGAACCGGGGTCTCGCGGACGACCGGGAGGACCTCGCCCGCCATCTCCATCACGATCGCGTTGGCGTCCCCGTAGGGCATGCAGCCGGCGAGGGAGCCGCGGCCGGCCATCCGGTAGCGGCCCGAGTTGTAGATGATGATGAGGTCGGCTCCGCCTGCCTCGGCGCACTTCGCCGACAGGCCCGTGCCGGCGCCGGCGCCCATGATCACGCCGCCCTGGTCCACCGTCCGACGGAGCCGTGCGAGCGCCTGCTGCCCGTTCATGTTTAGGACCTCCTTGTCCCTATGCTTGCTTCGCCCAGGCGCGGTAGTGCGCGTCGAGCTTGTCGGCCATGGCCGTCGCGAAGGCGGGATCGTTGATGTCAGTCGCCATCTCGACCAGTTCGATGTCGGGGCGCAGGCCCCCCTTCAGCTCGCGCACCAGCGCGACGTCCGCGGCAGGGTCGTAGAACGGCCCGCCCGGGGTCGCAATCATCGAGACGCCACCAAGCGGAATGAAGACGGTCAGGGGTCCGCGGGCCGCGTTGAGCTTGCGGGCGATCGTCCGCCCGAGCTCGGCGCACTCCTCCTCAGTGGTCCGCATCAGCGTCACCGTGGCGTTGTGGACGTACAGGTTGCGCTCGCTGAACTGCGCAGGCACGGTGTCGCGGGGGCCGAAGTTGCACATGTCGAGGGCACCGAGCGACACGACTTGCGGGATACCGAGGGCGCCCGCCATCTCGAGCCGGTCCGGACCCGCGGACAGGACGCCGCCCACCAGTTCGTCTACGAGCTCGGTGGTGGTGGCGTCGAGCACGCCGGTGATGAAGCCCGCCTGCATGAGGGCTTCCATGGATCGGCCGCCAGAACCCGTGGCGTGGAAAACCAGGACCTCGTAGCCCAGCGCCTCGAGCCGCTCGCGGGCGGTCGTCACGCAGGGGGTGGTCACGCCGAACATCGTGGCGCCGATCAGGGGCTTCTTGGGGATTCGGGAGACGAAGCCGTCGGTGACGCGGGCCATGCCGGCGATGGCGGCGGCGGCGTTGGTCAGGATCTTCTCCGACACGCCGTTGATGCCGGCGATGTCAACCACGGAATACAGCATCGCGATGTCCGAAGTGCCGACGTACGGCCTGGTGTCGCCCGAGGCCATGGTGGACACGATCAGCTTGGGCACGCCCACGGGCAGCGCCTGCATAGCCGCCGCTGCGATCGACGATCCCCCCGAGCCGCCGATGCTCAGGATGCCGTGCAGCCTTCCCTCGGCGTGGAGGCGCTTGACGACCTCGGTCGCGCCCCGCGTCATGGCGGCTACGGCGGGGCCCCGGTCGTGGGCAGCGGCAAGCGCCGCGCGGTCCTCGCCGGCGGCGGCGGCAACCTGGTCCGCCGTGATGTCCGCACTGCTCGAGTCGCTCATCACGCCGGCATCGACCACGAGGACGTCGCAGCCACTTTCGCGGACGCGGTCGCGCAGGAACTCGTACTCGGGACCCTTCGTGTCCAGGGTGCCGAGGAGGACGACGCTCGCCATGAGGGATGCCTCCTAGGTGCTCGGGGCCGGTGCGGCTGGAGTGTCGATGCGCTCGATGTGCGTGCTGACCCCGAGGTACCGGCGCTGGGTGGCCTCGTCGCTGGCCAGCTCGGCCGACGTCGTCTCGAGGGCGATCGTGCCCGTGACCATGATCGCGATGCGCTCCGACACGGAGGTCGCGACGCCCAGGTTCTGCTCGACGAGGAGCAGCGCGACGCCCTCGCGGGCCAGGTTGTGGAGCGTCCCGATCATGTGCTCGACGACGATCGGCGCCAGGCCCTCGGACGGCTCGTCCATGATCAGGAGCCGGGGATTGAGCAACAGGGCGCGGGCTATGGCCAGCATCTGCTGCTCCCCGCCGGACAGCTGGGTGCCGCCATTGCGGCGGCGCGCCTGGAGCGACGGGAAAAGCTCGTAGATCTTCTTGATCGTCCAGCCTCCGCCACCGCGGCGCGCCACCATGCGCAGGTGCTCCTCCACGGACAGGGAGGCGAACACGCGGCGGCCCTGCGGCACGTAGCCGATGCCGGACCGAGCGATCTCGTGCGGCTTCAGCCCCACCAACTCGTGGCCGTGCAGCTTGACCGACCCGCCGAACGCCGGCACCAGGCCGGTGATCGCGTTGCACAGCGTGGACTTGCCCATGCCGTTGCGGCCGATGAGCGAGAGCGGACGCCGATTGACGATTAGGTCCACGCCCTGGAGGACGTGGCTCTGGCCGTAGCGGACGTCAAGCCCCGAGATTTCCAGGACGGGCGCGGTCGCCGCCGGCTCGGGGTGGTCTGCGGACTCGGCGGGACCGTCGGGCCGCGGGATCAGCGGCTCAGCCATGGCGCCCTCCCACAGCGTGTCCCAGGTAGATGTCCTGGACGGTCCGGTTGCTCTGGATCTCTTCGGGATCGCCTTCGACGAGTGGCGTTCCCTCGGCCATCACCGTGACGCGGTCGGCCACCGCGAGCGCGACGTCCATGTCGTGCTCGACGATGACGACGGTGATGTCCCGCGGCAGGCGCTTGATCAGGTCGGTGAGGGTGATGCGCTCGGCCCGCGAGAGTCCGGCGGCCGGCTCGTCGAGCATCAGCAGCCGCGGGCTCCCGGCGAGCGCCATGCCCACCTCGAGCTGGCGCTGCTGGCCGTGCGACAGGGAGCCCACGGCGGTCTGGAGGTCGGCCGCGAGGCCCACCGCCTCGGCGATCTCGGCGGCGCGGACCCGCGAGCGATCGTCTGGCTTGGGGCGGAGCGGAGAGAACCTTCCCCCGCTCGCACCGCGGATGGCAAGGAACAGGCTCTGGGCCACGGTCAGACCCATGAACAGCTGTGAGGTCTGGTACGTGCGGCAGACGCCGAGCCGCGTGCGTGCGTACGGGGCAAGGCGGGTGACGTCCGTCCCGAACAGCTCGACGCTGCCAGAGGTGGGCGGGAAGTCGCCTGCGACCACGTTGAACAGGGTGGTCTTGCCAGCCCCGTTTGGACCGAGGATCGCTCGACGCTCGCCCGCGGCCACCTCCATGCTGACGTCGTGCAGCGCCTGGAGGGCGCCGAAGCGCCGTCCCACACCCTGCAGGCGCAGTGCGGGGACGGGCGCTCCGGCTGCCATCCGATCGGTCACGGGCAGGCGGGGAAGTCCCGGCTGACGGGCTGGGCGAGGTAGGGGCTGCTGGCGCCGAGACCGAGGGTCTGGTCGACGTTGTCAGCCTTGGTGATGACGTTGTTCTGGAGGCTGCCGTCGGCGGCCTTCTGCACTTCGGTCACATAGTTGGAGCTGATTGCCTGGCGATTGGCATCGAGCTTGACGTGGCCTGTCGGACCGTCGAACTCGACCTTCGCCAGGGCGGCCATGAAGGAGGCCTGCTTGCCGCTAAGGTCGCCCTTGACCGCCTGGAGGCCCTTGATCACGCCGACGGTCTCGTTGTAGTAGCTGAGGGCGAACAGACCCGGGAAGGGCAGGCCGTCCTTGAACTCCTTGTGGTACTCGGCCACGTAGTCGAGCCATGCCTTGTCGGTCGCGGTGTCGGCCGTGGGACCGGCGGCAATCGTGCCGGCCAGGATGTCCTGGAAGGCGCCCTTGGTTGCGAGAACGCTCTGGTCCACGGTAATCGAGCCGCCGATGAACTTGGCCTTGCCGCCGGCCTGGTTGTACTGGGTGAAGAAGTTCACCGCGTCCGAGCCGCCGAGGGCCACGTAGATCGCGTCGATGCCGGAGGTCGGCAGGTTGGACACGACCGACGAGTAGTCCTTGGTGCCGAGCGGGACCCAGTTCTTCTGGACGACGTGGCCGCCCGCCGCGCAGAACTCGTACATGAAGCCGCCGACCTGGGTGTACGGGAACGAGTAGTCCTCCGCCACCAGGGCGACGTTCTTGTAGCCCTTCTTGTCGAAGGCGTATTTGCCCAGGCCGGCCATCCACTGCGCCCCGTCGGTGGAGAAGCGGAAGAAGTTGGGGGCCGGCGCGCGGAACGTGGTGTCCTGGGCCGCGGAGGATCCGTTCACGAACGTCTTGTCCGGGACGGTCTTGGCGTAGTCCTTGATCGCGAGGCCCTCGTCACCGGAGAGGGGGCCGATCAGGATGTCTACATTGTTCTGCTCGATGAGCTTCTTGGCCTTCTCCAGTGCAACGGCCGGAGTGGCGTCGGAGCCCTCCTTCAGCAGTTGAACCTGGAAGCCGTCGAACTGCCAGTTGCCGTTGTCGAGCTTCTTGCCCATCGTGGACAGGGCCTGCTCGATTCCGCGGAACCCGTCCTGGCCGGGCACCGCGAACGGGCCCTCGAGCGTGGCGAGTCCACCTATCTTGATGATCTTGTCGCCTGCAGCCGACCCGCCGCACCCGGCGGCGGCGATCGACGCTACGAACATCAGCCCAACGAGCCCACGGCCCGTCCTAGCTCCGAACATCAGTCCTCCTCGCTGCGATGGCTGCACCCAAGCAGAGCGGGTGCGGCTCCACGCGACCTCCTTCGCCTCTGTTCGGGTTCCTCCTCCTGCGCTCTAGCTGCCGGTCGGGACGTCGTCGCCCGCGATCACGGGGGCGTCGGGCGGCTGGGCCACGGGGGCGGGCACGAGGCCCGCTTCGACCGCGAGGGGATCGACGGCACGCCGCCGAGCCCCGGAGCGGTGGGTGACCGCCCGGTAGGCACGATCGGCGAGGCCGACGATGCCGTTGGGTGCGACGAGGACGATGACCACGAAACCGAGGCCGACGAGCGTGTTGAACCGCTCGTCGAACGAGAAGCCTGCGATCGTCACGCTGCTGGCGAACACCTTGATCAGCGTGTAAAGGACTGCTCCGACGAAGGCGCCGATCGGGTAGCCGAGGCCCCCGATGACCGCGACGATCAGGACCTCGATGGTCCGGTTGAGGTCTAGGATGCCGGGCGAGATGTTGCCGCGGTACCAGGCCCCCAGGACGCCGGAGATGCCGGCGACGAAGCCGCCGATGCCGAACAGCGCCACGCGGTGGGCACCCACTCGGTAACCCAGCGCG
>JAKAMV010000026.1 GCA_021812735.1 Chloroflexota bacterium
GACGCTGGTCAGCGTCCCCTTGTAGGAGTCGGGCGCGATCAATATGCGCACGCTGTACCCCACCTCGCTATCGGGCCCCATTGGCGATTGAATGAGGCGCGCCTTCGCCGACCGAATGCCGCCCGAGCGACCTGGCCGAGGCGGGATGCGCTGGAGCTTGCGGACTCCGCCTACGATCCCTTGACGCTCCGGGCCGCGGCCTCGATCCGATCCAGGGCGATCTGGAGGTCCGACTGGGTGTGCATGCTCGAGAAGCCGTGGTGCTTGGCGTGGTGGAAATAGACGCCGTGCTCAAGGGCGGCGGCGTAGAAGGCGGTCGCCATCTCTCCGTCGGCGGCCGCCGCCTCTCTGTAGGATCGCGGCTCGGACCGGAGTCCGAAGTGGAGGCTGAACCGCGCACCGGCCGCCTGGACCCAGACCGGGAGCCCGACCCGCCGGAAGACGTCGCGGAGGCCCGGGTAGAAGAACTCCTCCTTGTCCCGGAGGTCATCCCAGAACGCCTGGCTGGCGATCTCGTCGAGGAAGGCGTTTGCGGCGTGCATCGGGATCGGATGTGCGTTGAAGGTGCCGCTGTGGACAGCTCCGCCAAGCGGTGCCACTGCCCCCATGACCTCGCGCGAGCCGGCGAACGCGCTCAGGGGCGTCCCGCCTCCAAGAGTCTTGCCCAAGGTGCAGAGGTCTGGCGTGACGCCCAAGTAGGCCTGGGCGCCGCCGGGACCTGTCCGAAAACCCGAAAGGATCTCGTCGAAGATGAGGACGACGCCGTGCGCCCGCGTCATCTCGCGGACGGCCTCGAGGTATCCCGGAGCGGGCATGATCGTGCCGGCGTTGTGCCCGATCGGCTCCATGATCACCGCCGCGACGTCCCCCGCGTTCGCGGTCAGGCAACGCTTCAGGGCCGCAGCGTCGTTCCAGGGCAGCACGATGATCTCGGATGCGCCTGACGGCGGCATGCCCTCGCTCGCCGCGACGGCATTAGGGGCGTCGGCCGGACCAGCCTCAGCCAGCGACGGCCACATGCTGTAGCCGAGCACGTCGTTGAACCCGTGGAAGTGGCCCTCGAACTTGATGACCTTGGTGCGCCCCGTGTAGGCGCGCGCAGTTCGCACCGCGTGCCAGGTCGTTTCGGTGCCTGACTGGGTGAAGCGGACGAGCTCGGCACACGGCACATACTCCGTGATCTTCCTGGCGACCTCGGCTGCGACCGACGTCTCGAAGCCGCAGAGGACGCCCGCGTCGACTGCCGACTGGATGGCCCGCCTGATCGCCGGGTGCCCGTGGCCGAGGAGGGCGGCACCGAAGGACATGTTGAGGTCGATGTACTCGCGGTCGTCGAGGTCCCAGACCCGCGAGCCGGCGCCATGGCTTGCGAAGAAGGGCCGCCCGATCGACTCATGCACACGGGCGGCCGCGCACACGCCGCCCGGCAGGAAGCGGCGGGCGACCTCGAACTGCGAGTCTCCGCTCGACGGCGATCCGGCGTTCGTGCTCAACCCTGACCCTCCGTGCCCGCGACGCGGGCAGCCCGGCGTAAACGACAAACGTGATCATACATCATTTACACGGATATCAACGAGTGTGGCACGATAAGTCGGCGTCGGGTCGGCGCCCTTGGTGACCCGGCATCGCAGCTGTGCGGGAGGGAGGCCCGGAGTGGCTCGGCGTGAGTCGAATGCGGTATTGGCCGACGTCCTTGGCGGCCCTCAGGCGACGCGCACGATGGCGGAGACCGTCGCCGATCGGCTCCGCGCGCTGATCATCGACGGGCAGCTGCCGCCGGGGACGATCCTCCGCCTGGCTCCGCTCGCGGAGCAGCTGGGCGTCAGCATCATGCCGGTCCGTGAGGCGATCCGGCTGCTCGAGTCCGAGAGTCTCGTGGTGGTCGCGCCGCACCGCGGCGCCGTGGTGGCGGAACTCTCGATCGACGACATCGAGGAGACCTACGCCATCCGCGTCGCACTGGAGGGGTTGGCGGCGCGGCACGCGACCGAGCGGCTCACGGCCGCGGACCTCACGGACATCGGCGGCCTGTTCGAGCTGATGTCGCGGGCACGGGACGCCAACGACCTCGCCTCGTTCATCGCCGCGGATCGCGAGTTCCACATGCGCCTGTACGCGTCGTCAGGTCGCGACCGCCTCGTGCGCATGATCTCTGACCTCGAGAACCGGAGCCGGCGCTATGCCGCCTACGTCTACGCGGCATGGCAGCCCCTCGACATCGCGTTGCGGGCGCACCGGCCCCTCCTCGACGCCATCGAGATCGGCGACCCGGCGCTGGTCGAGGAACGCACACGCGAGCACATGTCCGCCGCCGGGGCCAGGCTGCTCATCTCGGTCCAGCGCGAGGCCGATGACCGCGCTCGGCTGCCAGCCGCGCGCCGCGGCCAGGCCAAGGGCAGCGGCCGATCGTAGCCTCAGGTCCTCAGCGGGCCTAAGCGGCATCGGGCGAAACGAACGGGGCGGGCGAAGTGCAGCGTCGGCTGCGGATGGCCGACGCGGCCGCCAGGGCTGTCGCCTCCGCACGGCGCCCCCCGCGCAGTCAGCTGGCGAGCACGTCCGGGTTGGGGAGCAGGATGTCCCTGATCGCCGCCTGCAGGTCGTGGTACGCGCCGATGAAGGCGCGGAGCGTCCGCACGGTCGGCCCGTAGCCGTCGAACTCGCCGGGCGCGAGGCCCTCCGGCTCGTAGGCACGGCGGAAGTCCGGGATGCGCTCGGACAGCTCGGCAATGACGGCGGGGTCCACGGGGTGATGGATCCGAGTCGTCGGGACGATCCCGCTCGCCTCGAACCTCGCCTGCCACGATGCCGTCAGGGTCATCGCCACGTCGCCGCCGACCAGCTCGGTCCAGTGGAGCGGGTGGCGCGTGGCGGCCGCGAGGAGGCGGGACCGGTAGCCCCGCTCGCGGAAGATCTCGTAGGTGCGCTTGAAGACCGCGATGCCCGCCCAGCCGGGAGCACCGGGATCGACCGCGAGTCCATCGCGCTCGATCACGACCTTCATCCAGTCGTCCAGACGCCCGATCATCAGAACCGCGATCGGAACCACAGCTGAGATGTCATGGCCTGCGGCCGCGCGCCGGTCGAGCCCCCGTTCGGCCGCCTCGGCCGCCGCGACAGCCTGCGCCACCGAGAACGACACGGTCGCCATCGTGCTCACGCCGAGGGCCGTCGCCTCCTCGACGGCCGCGACCCCCGCCACGGTGGCGGGGAACTTCACCTGGATGTTGGGGGCGAGACCAGCGAGATGCACCGCCTGTGCCGTCATCCGGGCGGCATCACGGTAGTCGGCGGGGTTCGTCTGGATCGTTTGGCGTCCCGCGCGGCCACGCTGCGCATCGAAGACCGGTCGCAGCGCCTCCGCGCCGCGCATCGCCATCTCGTCCGCCACGCCCCAGGCGACGTCTGCCTCGGACCAAGTCGGGTTGGCCACCGCTAGCTCGCGCACCCGAGGGACCCAGTACGCCCGGTTCTGCCGCAGGACCTCCAGCACGATCGCCGGGTTCGATGTGGCGCCGGTCGCCCCCCGCTCCATCGCCGCGGCCACCTCAGCCACGTCGCAGGAGTCGTTCCACCAGTCGGTGGGAGTCTCCTGCACCATGCGGAGGAGCGGACTCTCGCTCGCGGGCGGGCGCCGCGGGGCCATCACGCCGCCCCCGATCCGACTGGATCGGCGAGGTGGAAGTTGGCGAGGTCCTCGATGACCGTCACCAGTCCGGAGTGGTCGAAGTCTGCCCGCCCCTTTGCCGCCATCCCCCGCATCAGCTGCTCGACCAGCGCCGCCGCCGGCAGTGCCACACTCGTCTCGCCGGCGAGCTCCAGTGCGTTCTTCAGGTCCTTCTGGTGGAGGCGGACCCGGAACCCCGGGTCGAACCGGCCGCCCAGCAGGTTCTCGCGGCGCATCTCGAGGACCTTCGTCGCGGCGAGCCCGCCCTGCAGCACGTCCGCGATCCTGCCCGGGTCCACGCCCGCCTTGGCGCCGAGGACGAGGGCCTCGGACACCGCCTCGATCACCACGGCAACCACCACTTGGTTGCACACCTTCACAACCTGCCCGGCGCCCGCGGGGCCGACGTGGACCACGGTCTTCCCCATCGCTGACAGGATGGGGAGGGCCCGGGCGAAGGCCGTGTCGGTGCCCCCGACCATGATCGAGAGCGTTCCCGCGATCGCCCCCTTGTCCCCGCCGCTGACGGGCGCGTCGAGCATCTCGGCCCCGCCGGCCGCCGCCCGCGCCGCCAGCTCGCGCGCGACCGATGGCGCGATGGAGCTCATGTCGATGGCGAGCCAGCCGGGCCGCATGGCCTCGAAGGCGCCGTCGCGGCCGAGGTAGACCTCGCGCACCTCGGGCGAGTCCGGGACCATCGTGATCAGCACGTCGGTCGCCTCCGCGACGGCGCGCGGCGAGGCCGCCCCGTTGGCCCCTGCCCCGACCAGCTCGTCGACGGCGGCCCGGTTCATGTCGTGGACCGTGAGCCTGTAGCCGGCGGCAAGGAGGTTGCGGCCCATGGGCCGGCCCATGATGCCGAGGCCGATGAGCCCGATCGAGGGCTGTGCGTCCAAGGTGGGAACCTCCTCCTGAGCTTGGTGTCCATCGGCGACGGACGGCATCAGGCGCCTCCGCATCGGGGCTAGCCGGTGTGCCGGGCCGGGTGGGACCAGCCAACTGTGATATTACATCACGCTTTGTGTCCTCTCGGGGTGCGAAGCGCCCGCGACGACCCGGGTCGGGAGCACGAGCAGTCCATTGGCCAGCCGCCGTTCGGGTGGATGAATGGCGAGGACGCGCTCCGCGTCCGCAGCGATGCCGAGCGGGTTCCTGCTCACGCAGTCGTCGGTGCGCCGTCGATGGCCGCGGGTTCGCTGGGGGCCCGGACGTGCATGACAGCGAGCCCCTTCGCCTGCAGCCCAGTGACCACTCCCCGGGCGTCGGACTCCGAGAATGCCATGACGTGGAGCGGTGCCCCGGCATCCTGGACGTGCACTAGCGTGGGCAGGAGCTCCTCGAGCGTTGGGCCGGACCCGTCGATGACGACATTGAGCGCCCGTCCGCGCAGCAGGCCGAGCACTTCGTCCACGATGTGGAGGCCTGCCGAGTGCAGGTGGAAGATCGACGCCGTCCACGCGTGCGCAACCCGTCGGTCGGCCTTCGCCATGACGTCCAGGTACATGCGGCGCGAGACCGACGTCGAGGCGTCGTCCTGCGGAAGCACGGAGTACGTCGGAGCCCAGATGCCGGCCTGGCTCACGTAACCGCCGTGCCACGGCGGGACGATCTCGGCCAGCCGGCGTGTCACCGCGATCCACACGTCGGCGCAGACGTCCGCGAGGCGGGCGAGCTCCTCCGGGCGGTCATAGAGGTCGAGGAGCATGTCGGTTGCCCCGCGGGCCGCTCCAAGGATGTCCCAGGGCCCTCGGCCGATCGGGGGGCTGATCGGGAACCGGCCGCGCGAGACATCCACGAGGCCCTCAGTGAACTCGATGAGCTTGTGGAACCAGGGGCTGGCCTCAAGAGTCGCCATCGGATCGAAGTCGTCGAGACCTGCCCGGACGACCTCGCCGGACATGGCCGCCCCGCGGAGCGAGTAGTACACCGCGCAGCCGACAATCGCCTCGAACCACGGGATGGAGCGCGGAGGCATGGCCGACCAGAATAGGTCGCCGTCGAGCGCCCCGCGCTCCTCGAACCTCGCCTCGTACTGCGGCAGGAAGTGCCCGACATCGAGCATCTCCGGTTCCAGGTGACCCTCCGCCGCAGGGAGGTTCCAGCTGAAGTCGTGCGTCGTGATGTACGGCCACCTCGACGTCCCGACGAGGGGTGCCGGGACGTCGGCCCTGACCCAGAACGCCTCATGCCTCGCGATGAGGCTGACGATTCGGTTCTCGTCGAAGGAACTCATGGCCTGTGTCCCTCAGCGCTCGACGTCGGCGTCCAGCAGGTAGATGGGCGCGGGATGCGCCCATCTACCTGGGCGGCGTCATCCCGCGAACAGGACTGGGGGCGTGCCGGGCACGCCAGGGCGGCATCGGAACAGGCCGCCCGCCGAGGGCTCGCGGTCCTCGTCTCCGTCTGCGGTGTCGCCCCGAGCCGTCGTGATGTACAGGTCTCCGAGGTCATCGCCCCCGAAGGTGCAGCTCGTGACGCGGGAGACGGGCAGGTCGACGCGATCGACGATTGCCCCGTCGGGACTAACTCGGACCACGCAGCCTGCGCCCCAGCGTGCGAGCCAGAGGTGACCCTCGACGTCGATCGTCATGCCATCCGGCAGGCTGCCGTCGTCCGGGAAACGGACGAGGGTCCGAGGCCCGCCCAGTTCGCCGGTGGAGACCTCGTACGGATACGCTCGAACCTCTCCCCAGACCGAGTCAACGTAGTACATCACCCCACCATCGGGGCTCCACGCGAGACCATTAGGGATGGCCAGGCCCGTCAGTCTGGTGGTCACCCTGAGATCCGGGGAGACGCACACTAGGCTCCCTCTTCCCGGTGCGGCATCCATCGCCATCCGGCCCACCAGGAAGCGTCCCGCAGGGTCGCATTTGCCGTCGTTGCAGCGGCTGTCGCCGTCGTCGTGGGCGAAGGCGAGGAGGGTACGTGGCTGCCCGCCCTCGAGATCGACCGCAACCAGGCCGGTGGCAGCCGCGGCCAGCACCGACCCGTCCCGGCGAAGGGTGAGGGCACTGACCGGTGATCCCACCTCGAATATCCGGTCCGCGCCCGTGCGTGGGTCAGTGCGGTGAACAAGCCCGGCGAAGACGTCGACCCACCACAGGACGCCACCGGCCGGATCCCAGAGCGGGCCCTCGCCAAGGGCGGCACGCCTGTCGGCCACAAGTTCCAGCGAGCCCTGGACCGAGGCCATTCCAGTCCCCTACGCCGGCTCGATGGTCTCGTCGGGCCGAGCCTCGTTCGGGGCGACCGCGGCAAGCATCAGCAGTGGCTCATCGCCGATCACCCGGATCGCGTGCCGCGACCCGCGCATCGCGAGCAGCAGCTCGCCGGGGCCAGCTTCGCGCTCGGGCTCCGCCCCGATCCTGAACAGCGCGCGGCCACGGAGGATCTGGAAGATCTCCTCGGCCGCGGGGTGGCGATGCGGCACGGACGCGTAACCCGGCGCCCAGCACAGCAGGACCACGCGAAGTCCTGGCGTACCGACAAGGCAGCGTCGCCAGGGCGGTGGCCCCGATTCGGCGGCAATCACCTCGAGCGTCACAGAGCTTCGATCCAGGGCCTCACCCGGGGCGACGTAGGGCACGAGAGCCTCCCTGTGCCGGTGGACCGCCACGCTCCACCCGTCGGGGCGAGGCGGCACAACATCGGCGTCCTGAGAACCGCCAGGGACCGGACACGTCCGCTCGATGTTCTTTATGATCATACATCACAAGATGTCTAGCGCGGACCCAGGGCACCACCAACGTGGGGCTGCGGACCCAGACGGCGAGGCGCCGGGACAGAAGGCCAGGCGATGGGCGTCTGGGCTCGGACGGTCCGCATGGTCTAGTGCATCGCCCAGCCGCCGTCCACGTTGATCAACTGGCCGGTGATGAAGGACGCCTCGTCGCTGGCGAGGAATGCGACCACCCCGGCCACGTCTGAGGCGATGCCGCGCCGTGGGATCGCCTGGAGCCGGGCGAGCTCCGCCGCGATGGCCTCTCGCTGCCCAGGTGCCACCTCGAGCTCCATCTCCGTCTCGATAGCGCCCGGGCTGACGCAGTTGACGGTGATGCCGTCCGGGCCCACAGCCCTGGCGAGGGAGCGCGTGAAGCCAACGCCGGCGCCCTTCGAGGCGACGTAGTGGACGAGATCTGCGCGCCCCAGCAGGAAGGTGACCGACGAGATGTTGATGATCCGTCCCCAGGCGGCCGCGGCCATCGCCGGCTGGACGGCTCGGCAGCAGAGGAAGAGGCTCTTGGCGTTGGTGTCCATGACCCGGTCCCACGCCGCCTCGTCGATGCCGGCCCACGGCCCGTGGACGCGCGTCACGGCCGCGTTGTTGACGAGGATGGCGACCGGGCCGAGCGCCTCCGTGACCTCCCGGATCATCCTGTCCACCTCGCCCGCATCCGACACGTCGGCGCGGACGGCCACGGCCACTCCCCCGCGGCCGCGGATACCCGCGGCGACCGCCTCCGCCTCAGCGGCCCTGTCCGAGGACCGGTAGTTGACCGCGACCGCGGCCCCGTCGGCGGCGAGCCGCTCGCAGATCGCGCGGCCGATCCCGCGCGCCGCGCCGGTGACCAGCGCCACCCGGCCAGTCAGGCGGCCGGCAAGCGCGTCCGATTCCATGTCGTCACTCCCCTTCGCCCACGAAGCGCACCGGGACCCAGCGCTCCGGGTTGTGCACGTTGCCGTTGCCCATCGCGGACCACGTCTGGCCCCGGTAGGGCGTCGCACCGGGCCAGATCCGCGCGAGCCGCGCCGCGCCTTCGGCGTCGCTCCAGTCGTGCTGCGCGCGGTAGGCCTGGAGCCGGATCGTGTCGCCGGGCGACGGCGGGAAGGGCTGGGGCACCCGGCCGATCGAGCCGAGTCCCACCCAGGGGATCGCAATCTCGGCGGTCCACCCCTCGTCCACGTCGGCCGACCAGTTGACCGTCCCGGTCACCTGCACCGCGTGCCGGAGGCCCGGCAGGTCGAAGTCCATCTCGCCCACGCGGCCCAGTCGCTCCCCGCGCCGCGCGGTGTAGTAGAGGAAGTCCGGAACCTTGAACAACTCCTCAAGGCCACTCCAGTCCCCGCGCTCGACGAGCGGCTCAAGCCACGTCCAGCGGTACTCGTAGATCGTGTTGATGGCATTCACGCCCAGCTCGTAATACGCCCCGTCGCCCTCCACGAAGAGCTCGACATCATCGTCGGTCATGTAGACCTGGTCGTGGTGGACGGTTGTGGCCGCGCGGACGTCCGGGTCCGCGACCCGGAAGGCGGCGTAGAGGCAGTGGTCATCCCAGAGGAGCGCGACCCTCGTCTCGTAGCCCCCGCCAGACCCGTCGCCGATCGCCCCGAAGGGCTCCGACCAGGTGGCGGCCCGCCAGGCCTCGTCGTCGAGCCTGCCGTCGATCCTCAAGGCAGAGGAGGCGCGGCGGCACAGGTAGGCCGGGACGGGCGGCAACGGGCGATCGGGGACCTCGGCGACCGCCGCCCAGCGCGGCACGCGCGAGAAGCGCGGCACGGCGCCCATCTCGAGGTGCCCGTCGCCGAGCATCTCGGCCGACAGTGTGGCCCGTCCGCCGTCCGCCGCCCCTCCGCGGGTCGGGCCCCCGCCCTCGCTGCTCATGGTCTGGCCTCCGAATCAGGGGCCGGGCTCGACCGGCCCGAAGTCTTGGACGCGTCGGGAGACCCGCTCGATCCGGTCCAGGTCGGCGTCAACCGGCACGTTGTCCGACACGCCGAGGATCAGCCGGGAGCCTGCACCCAGGGCCTCGAAGACGCCGTCAAGATGGCGCTCGAAGGCATCGTCGCTCATTGCGCCGGTCATGAACGCCACGGCAGGCAGACCACCCCAGATGGTCGTCGTCGGTCCCATCCCGGCCTGCTGGTCGGCAAGCGTCCGCCTCGTCATCGGCTGCGTGCACACCGACTCGGCGATGTCCATCCGGCAGCCCGGCATCAGTGGCAGGAGCAGGTCGTTCTCGCCGTCGCAGTGGCTCAGCAGCAGCTTGCCCGCCGCACGGAGGCGATCCCCGACCCGGGCCAGCCAGGGCGCGACCTCCGTCTCGAAGAACGGCGGCCACGTGGTGCTCTGGTCGTAGTTGGCGCCCCAGAGCACCACCTCGGCCTGGGAGCCGCAGAGCACGTCGAGGACGCGCTCGTAGAACGGCGTCATGCGCTCGCCGAGCCGGTACAGCGAGTCGCGGTCGTCCATGTACCAGTAGAAGAACGTCTCCATGTCCATGAGCTGGTGGAGCATCGAGTGGATCGGCGAGGCGGAGATCACCCCCTGGGCGATCGCGAGGCCGTTGCCGCCGATCCGCTCGTGGAAGTCCCAGTAGCCGGCCGGCGTCGCGACCACCTCGAAGTGCTCGTACACCTGCGCCACGGCCTCGAGGCTATCGCCGGCGCGGATGACACGCTGGATGACCTCGGGCTGCGTGATCGCGTCACGGGCCATGGCGTCCGAGTACTCCATCACGGTCTCCACGTCCCCCGCCGGCGCGTGGATGACGGTGTGGTACCGGCCGCGTTCGTACCGGAAGTCGACTGGCAGGGCGTTGAGCTCGACGCGGAAGGGGAAGTCGGGATGGTTCTCGATGCCGAACGGGCGGAACATGAAGTCGCGGGGATCGCGCTGGCTCCACGAGGGCGTCGTGAAGTCGGCGCGGACCGCATGGCAGCCGACGCCGAGCTCCCGTGCGATCCCGACGACGTCGAGGCCGCGGAAGCGGTCGGGGAGCGTGCCGCGGGCCTCCTGGCCGATCGCCCAGAGGTCCATCCGCGGAACCCACGGGATCTGAGGGGTCGGCTCGCGGCGAACGGTGGACAGCATCGCGTGACGCACGTTCATCGGGCGGGCGCCCCGGCCGGCTCGGCGTCGGCGCTAGCGTCCGGCCCGGTCGTCCTGTCGACCGCCTCCCGGGCCGCCCGGTCCAGCGCGCCGCGGGCGGCGACCACCGCCGACGCGGCGTCGGGTGCGTAGCCGTCTGCTCCGATCGAGGCGGCGAACTCGGCGGTCACGGGCGCGCCGCCGACGATGACTGCGACCGGCCGTCCTGTCGCCCGGACCTCGGTGATGGCGTCGCGCATCCCGGTCATGGTCGTGGTCAGGAGGGCGCTCAGGCCGACAACGCTGGCTTCGTGCTCGACCACGGCGTCCGCGAACGCCCGCGGCTCGACGTTGACGCCCAGGTCCACGACCTTGAAGTTGGCCCCCTTCCACATCATCCCGACCAGGTTCTTGCCGATGTCGTGGAGATCGCCCTTGACCGTGCCCAGCACGGCGCACACGTCGGGGGTGATGCCGGCGTCGAGCAGCATTGGCTCGAGCAGCGCCATCGCCGCCTTCATCGCCCTCGCGGCGAGCAGCATCTCTGGCACGAAGATCTCGTTGTTCGAGAAGCGCTGCCCGACGTCATCCATGGCCAGGGTCATCGCGTCCAGGATCGCCTGCGGGGACACGCCCTCGTCGATCTTGAGCGATACCTCGTCCGCCGCCGCTTTCCGATCGCCGGCAGCGACCGCAGCCGTCAGCGCCGCCATGTCAGCCATTCGCTCCTCCAACTCTCGGCCGCAGGGGGCTCCCTTGGCCAGGCCGCTGCGTAGCAGCGCTCTGTCGAGCCTTGCCGGACAGCACCCCCTACCCGGCTGTCGCTGCCCCTCGTTGCGCTCCGCCAGGGCGCTCCGTGACGCGAGCCTCCACGGTGTGGGCGCGCACGTAGTCCCAGTCGAGCTCGATTCCGAAGCCGGGGCGGTCCGGCAGGTGGTACGTGCCGCCCGCGACGCGCGAGCTCATGTCCGTGAGGCGCCAGAAGAACGGGTCGCGCTCCTCGTCGAAGCACTCGGCGAACGTGTGGTCCGGGACCGACGCCAGCAGGTGCGACGACACCTGCGGCTCCTCGTGGTGGCCGAGCTGGACGCCGAACGCGGCGCACAGCCCGGCGGCCTTGCGCCACACCGTGGGCCCGCCGGCCCAGGAGGCGTCGAAGTTGGACACGTCGATCGCGCCGTCGACGACGAGGTCGCGGAGCCCGCGCAGCGTCGTCTCGCTCTGGCCGGCGCACACGGGCACACCGGTCATCAGCCGCACGTCGCGCATCCACCGCCGGTCGTTCGTCCAGCGGACCGGCTCCTCGAACCAGCGCAGCCCGAGCCCCTCGACGCGCCGTGCGAATTCGACCGCCTCCGCCAGCCCATACCCCTGGTTGGCGTCGGCCATCAGCACGAAGTCTGGCCCCGCCGCCTCGCGCGCCACGCGGAAGCGCTCGGCGTCCTCGGCCGGGGAGCGGCCGCCCACCTTGAACTTCATGCCGCCGAACCCGCGCTCGATGTAGCCGCGCACCGCCGCGGCCGTGCCGTCGCGGTCGAGGTGGTAGTAGCCGCCGATGACGCTGATCGGGACCTCGTCGGCCACGGCGCCCCAGAGCCGGTAGAGCGGCACACCCAGGGCGCGCCCGAGGAGGTCCCACGCGGCGGTGTCGAGGGCGGCGATCGCCTGGAGCGCGAGGCCTCGGTCGCGGAGGATGTTGTTCGTCGAGGGCTCCATCGCGCGCCAGAGCCCCTCGGGGTCGCGTGCGCTCCGGCCCAGGATCGCGGGCGCGAGCTCCTCGTGGATGATCCGCGTGATCAGCGCCTGCTCGTCGTCGGTGTCGCCGGAATAGGTCTCGGAGGTGACGCCGTCAGCCGTCGAGAGCCGGACGACGATCGTGCACCGGTTGTCCATGGAGTACGCCGAGCCGGAGAATCGCCGGCCCAGCGGTGCGCGCAGCGCGATCGTCTCGACCCGCTCGATGCGCAGCGACGCGGCGTCGAGGCTGGAGGCGGGCGCGGTGTCCGTGAAGGTCATCGGGCGACCGAGCGGGTCGCGGCGTCGACGATGGCGTCGACTGAGGGCAGCATCGCATCTTCCAGAGAGGGCGTGTAGGGCACCGGAAGGTCGTCGGGCAGGCTCAACCGGCGCGGCGGCGATGCCCACCGCTGCCCTCCGATCGCGAGCTCACTGATCAGGGTTGCGCCCCACCCGCCAGCGTGGACTTGCTCCTCCACGACGACGAGCCTCCGGGTCCGGTCAACCGAGGCCCGGATCGTGGCGAGATCGAGGGGTCGCAGCCACCGCGGATCAACCACTTCCGCCTCGACGCCCCGTTCGGACAGGACGGTGGCTGCACCGAGAGCCCGCTCGACCATCAGCATGGTCGCGACGATCGTGACGTCCGAGCCCGGCCTCAGGACTTCAGCACGGCCGACCTCCGCCACGGAACCCCGGGCGACGGCGCCCCGGCGCCCGTAGAGGCCCTTGTGCTCGAAGACCACGACGGGGTTGTCGTCGCGGATCGCGGCGCGCAGCAGCGCGTACATGCTCCCCGGCGTCGACGCAGCGGCGACTCGGAGTCCGGGCAGGTGCATGAACCAGCTCTCGTACGTGGCACTGTGCTGGGTGCCGAAGCGACCCGTGGCGCCGCCGATCGCGCGGATCGTGACGGGCACGGCGCACTGGCCCCCGCTCATGAAGCGGTACTTCGGCAGCTGGTTGACAATGGCGTCCGCGGCCGAGGGCAGGAAGTCGGCGAACATGATCTCGACGACGGGGCGGAGGCCGACCAGGGCCATGCCGAGGGCGGCCCCGACGAAGCCGTTTTCGGAGATCGGGGTCGTCCGCACGCGCGCGGGTCCATAGCGCTCCACGAGGCCTGAGTTCGTCTTGAAGACGCCGCCACTGGAGCCGACGTCCTCGCCCATGAGGAGCACGGTCTCATCCGCCGCCATCTCGTCGTCGAGCGCGGCGGCGACCGCCTCGCGGTAGGTCATGACCGTGGGGGTGGCCACGGCCGGGGGCGGTGCCTCAGTCGGCGTAGACATACGGCCGGATCTCCTCAAGGGTGGGGGACGGCATCTCGGCGGCTCGGCTGGCCGCCGTGTCGATGGCGGCGATGGCGGAGGCCCGGATGGCTGCGGCATCTCCCTCGGCAAGCACGCCCTCCGTCGCGAGCGATGCCGCCAGCAGTTCGATGGGGTCGCGGGCCTTCCAGGCCGCAACCTCGTCCGGCGGGCGGTATGTGGCCGCGTCCGAGCGGGAGTGGCCGCGGAACCGGTACGTCTTCATCTCGAGGAGGGTGGGGCCACCACCCCGGCGAGCCCGTTCGACCGCCTCTGCCGTGGCCGCGTGGACAGCGCCGACGTCCTGCCCGTCCACGATGGCGCCGGGCATCCCGTACGCATCCGCCCGGCGAGCGAGGTCGTCGATCGGCGTCGTGGCGCGGATCGGGCTGTACTCCCCGTAGAGGTTGTTGGCCACGACGAAGACGATCGGGGCCATCCAGACGGCGGCCATGTTCATCGCCTCGTGGAACGTCCCGATGTTCGTGGCGCCGTCGCCACAGAAGGTCAGCGCGATGTTCGGACGGCCCTGCATCTGAAATCCCACGGCAGCGCCCACGGCGATCGGGAGGTTGGCCCCGACGATCGCGTTCGATCCGAGGTTGCCGGCCGCGACGTCCATCAGGTGCATTGACCCGCCGACGCCACCCGATGACCCGCCGCGACGGCCCATCAACTCCGCGAACGCGACTTCCGGCTCCATGCCGAGTGCGAGGGCCTCGCCGTGGCTTCGGTACGTGTTCGTGAGGACATCGCCAGCGCGCAGCGCCGCGACGGCCCCGACCGACACCGCCTCCTGCCCTTGGCACAGGTGCGTCGTACCCTCGATCACGCCCTGGGAGAACAGGCCCTGGACCTTGTCCTCGAAGGCCCGGATGAGGACCATTCGCCGGTACCACTCGAGCCTCTGGTCAGGCATCGGTCCCTCCAGCCAGCTGCCCGTCGTCGAGCCAGCCGATCACCTCGCCGACAGGGGCTTCGGTCCCGGCGTCGTGCACGATCTCAGCCAAGACGCCCGCGGTCGACGCCTCCATCTCGAGCGTTGTCTTGTCGGTCTCGATCTCGACGATCGGCTCGCCGCGCGCGACCGACTCGCCGGGCTTCCTGCGCCAGGCGACGACCGCGCCCGTCTCCATGCCGGCACCCGACTTCGGCATGACGATGGCGATACGTGTCACTGCTGCCTCCCTGGAACGCTGGGCCGCTCGTCCGCCGGCGCGTTGTCGGAGGACCCGAGGACCAGATCGAGGTCCGGGGGCCGACCGCCGGGAGACGGGTAGACGAAGAGGATGAGGAACGAGGACGACCGAAGGCTCGGGCAGGCGTTGGCGCCACCAGGGCCCGCGGGCACGGAGTCAGGCACTCCGGTAGGCATCGACCGCCCCCCAGTCGATCTCGACGCCAAGGCCGGGCGTCTCGGGCGCGAGCATCTCGCCGTGCTCGATCCGCACCCAGCTCGCGAAGAGCGAGTGGAGGCCCTCGTAGCCATAGGCCGGATCGGTCATCTCGACGGTGCGCACGTTGCCGAAGGCGGCGGCAAGGTGCACGTGCACCTCCGGGAATACGTGTGGGCTCACCGGCAGCCCGTGGGCGGCCGCCAGAGCGACGACCTTGGCGACCTCGGATATGCCACCGGCTGCGGTCGCGTCCACGCGAATGACGTCGGCGAGCCCGGATCGGATCAGGTCGTTGAATGCCCAGCGACCGACGTAGTCCTCTCCCAGCGCCAGGGGAATACCGGTGACCGCTTTGACCTGGGCGATGGGGGCCTGCAACTCGGCCGGGAACGGGTCCTCGATGACCGCCAGGTCGAGGTCCGCCCACCTACGGATGACCGGTACCACGCCCATGATGTCTCGCCAGGCCCAGTGGACGTCGTAGCCCAGCTGCGCGCCCGGCGCGGCGTCGCGCGCGGCGCGTAGCCGAGCCGTGTCGCCATCGATCGGACCCGCGGCAACCTTGATGAAGGTGAACCCGCGCCCCGCGTAGTCGGCGACTTCGGCCGCAAGGTCGGCGAGGGTGACCGCGGCGTCCGGGTAGCAGCCGGCGACCTGCACGGGCACGCGGTCCCGGTACCCGCCGAGGAGCCTCCAGACGGGAGCACCCAGAGCTCGGGCCTTGAGGTCCCACAGCGCGATGTCGACCGCGGAGAGAGCACCCATGAACGGCCCGCCGCGGGCGATGCGGAGGTTGGCGTCGTACACGCGCTGCCATGCGCGCTCCGTGTCTCTCGGGTCCTCGCCGATGAGGAGGGGGGCGATGTTGCGGTCGACGATCGCAGCAAGCGGCACGTCCCGGGTCATCCCGAACCCGACCCCAGAGACTCCCTCGTCACTGGTGACCTCGACCACCAGGTACTCGCGGTCGGCGTAGCGGATCGTTCCCATCACGAGGGGGCGTGGCAGTGGGACGCGGACTGTGACCGCGCGGATCCCGCGGATCTTCACCTGCCCGCCCCCAGGGGAGCTTGGGCTGGCCTCTCGACGGCGCGCGGCCGATCGCGTCCGGCGCATAGGCGCTCGAGGGCGGGGCGCAGCGGTGGGCGCGGTGGGCGGGCAGTAGTCCGGCGCCGGGGAGGAGATCCGGCGCCGGGGCCTGGTCGGCCAGTGGTGCGGTCGATCACGGTCGCTCGATCGGCAGGTGAGCGCTCCCTCCGTTCGCGCCCGGCCACGGCTCCCCGAGGTCAGGATCCCATGGCCACATCGGACGCGGGATGTTGGTGAAGGGGAGCCGGGTGAGGTCGCTGTCGCATGGGCCGGAGGTGTCCATCTCGATGATGTGGCCCGCGAACGCCGAGTAGACGCCTCGGAACCCGCCGGCGCTCTTGACCTGGACGATGTCGGCCGTCCGGGGCTCGAGGCCCGCCATCCGGTACGGGGCCGCGTCGAGATGGAACGCCTTCCGCTCGCTCACGACGATGCGGATCCCCCCGATCGCCAGGACCGCCGTGCGCCCGATGTCGAACGGTCGGACGGGCAGCTCGAGCATGAACTTGCCGTCGCGAAGCGCCTCGACCCGCGCCGTCACCTCGATCGGCCGGAACGATGCGGGGGTGAGCGCGCCGCCGAGCGGGATCGTGATCTCGGCTCCCTCCCCGGCTGCCGTGGCGGCCAGGGCCGCCGCCGGATCGGTGACGGTCAGCAGGGCCGTTCCCGAGTAGCCAGTCTGCAGCAACTGCCTGAGGAGCTCGTTGCCGTCGCCGTTCGCGCCCGCGCTCGTGCTGTCCGACCCGTCGGCCAGCACGACGGGTCGGCGTGCCGTCGCCGCTTCTCGTACCGCTTGGGCGATCGGGGTCTTCGCCACGCGGTACGACTCCCGGCGATCCCACAGCGCCCGGGCCAGCTCGTCGGCGTAGGCCTGCGCCATCTCCGCGTCGCCATCGGCCACGACGATGGCGGACCAGCCGAGCTCGGCGACATCCATCCACGGCTGCGTCGGCGTGACGCTCACGGAGATGACCCCGGGGCGGCGTTCGATGGCGCGGGCCAGCTCCATGATGCCCACCATCGGGCCGCTGTCCGTGTCGTGCTTCTCGGCGGGCGCCATCATCCGCACCTTGCGCTGACGCATCACCGGGCGCATGTGGCCCCTGACTGCGCTCAGCAGCAGCCGCATGGCGCGATCGCCAGTCTCGTACATGTCGGTGTGCGGACAGGTCTGGAAGGCGACGAGCGCATCCGCGTTGCGCACCATCCGATCCGTGACGTGGGCGTGCAGGTCGAGCGAGGCGACGATCGGGACGTCGGCACCCACCGCAGCGCGCACGCGTTCCAGGGTGTCGCCCTCCGGGTCGTCGACGGACTGCGTCGCCATGGCCCCGTGGAGCGACAGGAACACCCCGGCCAGGCGGTCCGCGTTGGCCCTCGCCCCGGCGACGATCCGGTCCCGCACGCCGAAGTAGGCCTCGTCGGCCACTCGAGGGCCGACGCCGAGGCCGGTGTAGGCGGTCGGGATGAGCTCGAGGCCCTCTGCGGCCGCGATCGCCACCGGGGCGTTGATCTCCTGCCCGGTGCCGACCTCCGGGCCGAAGATCGCGTCGCCATCCGTCACGCCGCCGAACGCCCGCAGGTCGTCAAGCGTCGTCACGCCCGCGACGAACGTGTTGACCTCGTACTTGAAGCCGCCGACAAGGATCCTCCCGTTCACCGACGAGCTCCCGAGCTGGAGCGCGCCGATCTACCGCGCGGCGCCCGGCGTCCGGAGGGTCGAAGCGCGCCCGGCGCAACGGACGCCAGACTGGCAGCGTGCCGGGTCATCACCGTGTCGTTCTCCGCCTGCTGGAGTGGGTCGCCCGCCAAGTCCGTCTCCGTCGCCGGGACGGTGCTGCCCGCGGTCTGGCCTCTCCGAGTGCCTGGGACGGGGGCCATCACCCGGGGGACTGTCCGGAGCGGCGCTGCCCGCCACTTGGGGCTTGCAAGACCGCGTGAAAGATTGTATATCACATATCACTCGTCGTCCAGTCCCGTTGATGCTCCATCATCTGCGTCGGCGAGCCGTCACCTTCGGCCTGGAGTTGGCCGTTCTGGAGGAGGGCGCATCATGGGGTTCCGGAAACTCGCCGCAGCCGTCGCGGTCGTCGCGATCGTTGTAGGCGCCTGCGGGAGCGGCGCTGCCTCGCCGTCTGCGGCGCCAGCGTCGTCGTCGCCGACTGCCGCCGCCAGTGCGGCAACGACCACAGCTCCCGCGGCATCGGCGTCCGCGGCCGCCGAGTTGCCGGCGTTCTGGTACATCAACGTTCTCACGTCCTATGACCTCTACAACCAGTCGCAGAAACTGTTCGTGGACTCTGCCGACAAGATCGGCTACAAGGCCTTCACGGCCGGCAGCCCCAAGGTCGACATCCCCGGGCAGATCACGCTGATCCAGCAGGCGATCGCGCAGGGCGCCAAGGCGATCCTGTACTGCGATCTCGATCCGGCGACCTACGACAAGACGATCAAGGATGCACAGGCCAAGGGGATCGTGATGGTCACCACGGGTGGCTGTGTGGACACGACCTCGGACTACTCGGTCGGCACGGACAACGCTGCCTTCGGGGCCACGGCCGCGGACACCCTCGCGAAGCAGGTCGGGCCAACCGCGAAGGTCGTCGTGTTCAGCACCAACGCCAGCGTTCCGAACCAGGTCGCCATCCTGAACGGCTTCAAGGCGCAGGCCGCGAAGAACTACCCCAATCTCAAGATCCTCTCCGTGCAGTACGACAATGCGGATCCAGCCCAGGCGGCGACGATGATGGCGGCCGCTCTGACCGCATACCCCGATGTGCAGGCGTTCTGGTTCATTGAGGGTGCGGGCCCGTCGGCGGCGCCGAAGACGCTCGAGCAGGCAGGGAAGAAGCCCGGGGACATCTTCGTGCTCGGAGTGGACGCCACGCCTGAGGCACTGACGTCCATCCAGAACGGCTGGATCTCGTCGGTCCTGGCGCAGTGCTTCTTCTACGCCACCCCGTTCGCGTCGCAACTCGCGCTCAAGAAGCTCAACGGCCAGGGCCCGACCCAGCAGAGCTGGAACGTGGGCGTGGTGCCCGTGGGGAAGGCGGATCTGCCCTTCGCCGGATGCCCCGCGTCAGCGTATCCGTCGATCCCCTGATCGATGCGGCCGCGGGTGCGGCCCGTCTGCGGCAGCACGTGTCGTGGGCGGGTCGCACCCGCGGAGCTCAACTACAGCCATTGCCGACCAACGAGCCAGGACATGTCCAACGAAACAGCCACTGCGGTAGGGGGAACCTCGTTCGACCAGCGGGCCGGCGGCCCGGCTGCGGGGCGCCCTCCGATGCTGGAGGTGGCGGAGGCGTGGAAGCTCTTCGGCCATGTCACCGCCTTGAAGGACGTCAGCCTCAAGGCGTATGCCGGGGAGATCCTGGCCATCGTGGGCGACAACGGGGCCGGCAAGTCGACCCTCGTGAAGTCGATGTCCGGGGTCTACCGCCTCGACCGCGGCGACATCGCCGTTGACGGCCAGCCGGTGGTCAAGGCCGACCCGCGCATGATGGGCCGGCTGGGTCTGTCGACCGTCTTCCAGGATCTCGCTCTCGTCGAGACGCTCGACGTGGCGACGAACATGTACCTCGGGCAGCCCCTACTGCGGTGGGGCATCGTGCAGCGCAAGACGGACATGTGGAACGGCGCGGCGGACACGCTGCGGGACCTCGGGGTCCGGCTCCCCTCCGTGAGGATCCCGGTCGGCGAACTCTCTGGTGGTCAGCGGCAGAGTGTCGCCATCGCACGTGCCGTGCTCGCCAACAACCCCATCCTCCTGCTCGACGAGCCGACAGCGGCGCTCGGCGTCCGCGAGACAGCTCAAGTTGGGCACATCCTCCAGCAGCTCCGGTCCCGGGGGAAGGCCATCATCATGGTCAGTCACGACCTCGAGTTCGTCTTCCACAACGCCGACAGGATCCTGGTGATGCGTTTGGGCACTGTGCAGGGTGTCCGAACCGTCAAGGACACGACGCGCGAGGAGATCATCTCCCTCATCACCGGCCTTCGAGTCAGCGACGTAGGGCCGGAAGCGTCATGACCGCCACGAATCACGCCGAGGCCAGCGGGACTCAGGCGGCCCCCACGCCGGTCGCGGGTTCCGGCGCCACCGTGGTCGAGCGAGCGACAACGACCCTCTCCTGGCGACACCGCGTCCTGTCCAGCCTCGCACTCCCGGTGGTGAGTGTCATCGTCTTCATCGTCGTTCTGGGCTCGGTGGCGAACCCGCTCTTCCACTCCCTGGACACCTGGACCAACATCCTGCGCGCGTCCAGCTTCATCATCATCGTGGCGTGCTTCGAGGCGCTGGTCATCATCTCGGGCGGCATCGACCTGTCCGTTGGCGCCTCATTCCTCACGGGCGCCATGACGGCGGCGTACATCGTCCAGTACCAGGGATCGATCCCGCTGGCCTTTGCGGGGGCGCTTCTCGTCGGCCTGGCGATCGGCCTGATCAACGGCTTCCTTGCCAGTTGGCTCCTGATCTCCCCCATCATCGCCACACTGGGCACGCTGTTCGGCGTCGGCGCGATCGTCGTCACCCTCAGCGGCGGACTCGCCATCGGCCCGCTGCCCGACGATTTCAGTCAGATCGGCAACGTCAGCCTCGGCCCCATCCCCGGCGTCTTCGTCTACGCGATCCTCATCGCCGCCGGCGTTCACGTCGTTCTCGAGTCCACCGACTGGGGCACGCGCATCCGTGCGATCGGCGGCAACCGTGAGGCCGCGATCAAGGTCGGCATCAACGCCCGCCGGACGGCCATCACCGTCTACGCCATGACGGGCATGTTCAGCGCGTTGGCCGGCCTCCTGCAGGCGGCAAGCCTGGGATCGGGCAGCCCGTCCTTCGGCATCGGGATGGAGTTGAACGTCATCGCCGCCGTCATCATCGGCGGGGTCAGCATCTATGGGGCGATCGGGACGATGCCCGGAGTCGTGGCAGGGTCGATTCTGCTGACCCTGATCACGGTGGGGCTCGTCCTGCTCCAGATCTCAGGCAGCATGGAGAACTTCTTCGTCGGCCTTGTTCTCATCATCGCCGTGATCATCGACCGATTCCGCAAGGAACGGATGTTCAGGGCGTCAGTAGACAAGGTCAAGAGCACATAACGCGCCGAGAGCGGAAGGGGGTAGGCCGCGGGTGACGTTACGCCCGCGGCTCGCCTCGAACGCCGACGCGAGAGACGTCCGACGCCCTTGGTCGAGTCCGCGCTCAGCCGGACTACCGGCCGTCCAGGCGATCGGGACGTGTACCTACGCGCTGCAACGTGAGCGTGCTGCAGCAACGCCAGCGAGTTCAGGAAGGGGCGGTCCGAGCACGGGAGCGTGCCTTCTTCCGCTTGGAAGGCTGCATGTATGCAGGGCGGTCGGGAGAACTGGTACACGATGATGCACATGACGCAGCCCCGCCACTATTTCCGCCCCTCGGATGGCATCTCCGACGACGAGGTCGCCGACGAACTGATCGCGCTCCTCGACGCCCAGGAGGAGCCCGCCGCTGCCGCCCAGGGACGCGATGCCGCGGCTGCCGCCCCCTCATCCAATGCAGAACCAAGCGCCGCGCGTGTGTGCGGAGTCAACGATCTCCGAAAGGCGAGGCTGTTCAGGAGCTGACTTGGTGGGCGGAACGAGCCAGGTCGGCTCGTCCACAAGGTCCCCGTAGCAACGTCACTCCCGCGGCATCAGACCCCGACTCTTGCCGCGTCCGGGGTCAAGTTGGTCGGCGCCGAGCAGCTTCCGCCGCTCGCGCTGAGAGAAGCGGGACCGGGCGCCATCGGCGGAGAAGTCTCGAGCGCCCGCATCGAGGTGAGGCACAGGTGGCCGCGCTTCCGTGCAGAGACGCGCCTCACTGGCCCTCGGTGACCGACAAATGCCCTCGAGCAGCTGGAGGTATGCAAGCACTGAGTGGGAAGCGACTGCCTCAAGCACAAGGTGTGGGACCGCAGCTAGCGCCAGGTCCATCGCCCGCTCGAGTTCTGTGGCCGCCTGCGAGCGTTGACGGTCGAGCGCGACGGCCCACTTGGCCGGATGGTAGCGGGCCAGCATCGAGAGGCCGAAGAGCAGTGCCCACCACGTCATCAGCGCAAAGGGCGGCGCCTCGGCGCCACTCAACGCAGGCCGCAACCAGCGACGCCCGGCCCAACGGTATTGCGGCACGATGGCATCAAGCGTATCCCGCGTCGTCCGGAGCGGACCGATCGGAGACTGCTCGCGCAGCAGCACGCACAGCGAGTCCCCAGCCGCTGTCGGCCAGCGCTCGATGTACTCGCCCCCTCCCGAGATCGGCGGCAGCCGGTAGCCCGCTTGGGCCGCCGCCGGGTATCGCAGCAGCAGCGCCTTGACGTCCTCCGGGGATGTGGCCGCGTCGCGGTCGATCGCTATCCCCACGCGGAGCCACCGGAATCCGTCTATCGGGAGCCGCTCGGGATCGGGACCAGGAAGAGGCTCGACGTACAGCGCGCGGAGATACTCATTGCCCCGCAGCATCGGAATGCTCAGTTCGGGAAGCGACGCCATCAGCGCGCCGAGCGGTGCCGGCTGGGCGAGTGCCGGTGACCGAGTGGCCACGGCCACTGCCTGGAACCAACCGTCCTCGCGCGGCGAAACCAACCACTCGAAGGGATCCTCGGAACACAGGTCCTCGTCGCGAACCCGCAAGCCGTGCCGGGAAGCCGGCTCGCCGCCGCGGCACGCGACAATCGCCCGGCCCGCCTGTGCGAGCGCGTAGAAGAGGGGCAACGGGCGTGCAGCGTAGCCCGTAGCCTCGGCGGCGTGCAGCAGCTCCTCAAACTGCTGGAGGGCCGCGCGATAGATAGCGCCTCGCTGAGGGTCGGCTGTCGCCCCACCAGGAGGACTCACCAGCGACGCTCGCAGCCAGTACAGCACGTTGCTGATCATCGCAGCGGTGCCACTCGTCGTCTCGCAGACATCGCAGCGGGCCGCGCCGCGGTGTTGTTGGCGCCAACCGACTGCGAGGGCTCATCATCCCGCGGCCTGGCTCGCGGGGGGACTAGTACGCCGATTCGCAAGTCGCGCGACGCAACGCTCATGCAGCCAGGGCCGGCTGGGTCAGGGCGGCCAGGACCCGGTGCAGGTCGAGCCGGGTGAAGCGCCACTCGAACGGGGTGGCGATCGCGCTGTAGCGCCGGCCGAACGCCGTGAGCGTGGCGGCGAGCTCGTCGAGCGAGGCGAAGTCCGTGGGATCGAGGACCTTGCGCTGGACGACACTGAAGTAGAGCTCGACCTGGTTGAGCCAGGACGCGTGGACCGGCGTGTGGACGACGCGGATCTGCGGCCAGCGCTCGCGCAGGCGGATCTCGGTCCGCTCGCCGCGATGGGACGAGCCGTTGTCCACGACCCAGAACACCCGGTGCGCGCTCGCGTACGGCTCAGCGCTCATGACCTGGTCCACGAGCCGCCCGAAAGGCTCGATGCCGGTCGTTCGCTCGGCGCGATCGAACACCTGGGCGCGGTGGACGTCCCAGGCGGCGAGGTAGGCGAGCGTGCCGCCGCGCACGTACTCGTGCTCGACCCGGGCGCCGCGCCCGGGCCCCGATGGCCGTCTCCTCGTCGGCACAGATGACGTACTCGTCGGGTCGGAGCGACGTGCCCTCGAAGCGCCCAGCGTAGAGATCGAGGACGCGCCCGGCCTTGCGCTCGAACTCAGGGTCGCGCGGGAAGAGCCAGCTCCGGTACGTCCAGGGCTTGAGGCATCCTCGGACAGCCAGCGCCAGACGGTCGTGAGACGGATCGCTTCGACGATCTCGCGTTCGACCGCCGCTCGGGCGATGTCGGCGACCGAGAGCCTGGCGAGCGGCAGCCCGAGATCAGCCGGCCGCTCGCAGGCGAGGGCCTTGATCTCGACCACCACCCGAGGGGGGAAAGGTCCGCGGCCGGCCAGACCGCGGGCGATCGGCGAGGCCCTCTGCGCGATCCTCGAAGAACCGCTTGCGCCAGCGGCTCACGGTCGTGCGCACCGTGCCGAGCCGCTCGGCGATCTCGTCGTTGCGCAGCCCGTCGGCTGCGAGCACGACGATCTGGGCCCGAAACGCATCGCGTTTGGCCGCCGTCTGGCGACGAGTTCGGCGTTCCAGGTCGGATCGCTCCTCGGGCGTCAGCTCGATCCGGTATGGGCTCCGTCTGGACATCGGCTCCTCCTCGCGGAGGATCGTAGCTGCGACTCTTACGTCGCGCAACTTACAAACGGCTGTACTAGTTCCACAGGCCTCGCGCGAATCGATCTGCGGGGACAAGCGTCAGCGGTGTGCCGCGCCCTTGTCGGCAGTGGCGAGGGTTTCGGTCAGCCGCGTCCGCGCGGACTCCATGTGGAGCCGCATCGCCGCCGCGGCGGCCGTAGGGTCGCCAGCCCTGATCGCGTCGAAGACTGGCACGTGCTCCATGTAGGACCGATGCGTGCTGGGCTCCGAAGCCGAGACCCGCGTTATCCACACGCGGAGCAGCGATCGGATGCTGACGATTGTCCCGAATAGGACGGTGTTCCCCGAGGCCTCGGCGATCGCGAGGTGGAATGCGAGGTCGGCCTCGTTGAACGCGTCGCCGGGTACCGTCTCGTTCGACATCTCCTCGAGGTGGGCGGCCATCTCTCCGAGTTCGGTTTCGGTGCGGCGGCCCGCAGCGAGCTCGGCGAGGGCGACCTCGATGTACGCCCGCGCCTCGATGAGGTCGAGGGTCGTGTGTTCACCGAGCAGGAGGCCCCACTCGATGGCCTGGGGCAGGAGGCTCGACTCGGGCTGACGGAGATACGTTCCGTCCCCTTGCCGCGCCTCGACGATGCCCAGCATGAGAAGGGGCCTGAGCGCGTCACGTACGGCAGAGCGGCCGACACCGAGTTGCGAGGCCAGCTGCCGCTCTGATGGGATTCGTTCCCCGGCCTTGACGTTGCCTGACAGGAAGTAGTCAAGCAGGCGTCGGGCGACCTCCGTGGATGGCGCCTCACGGGGCGCCATCGGCTCAAGGACCGGCGTCGCGACCCTCGGGCGAGCCATGGCTTCTCCCTGTCTACGTGTTTCCTAGATGGTACACTGGTCGACCAGTCGACCATACTGCCCGTCCGCACGGCCTTCCGGGCAACCGAAGGTCGGCGCGACCGGACTTGCCAGTTGGAGTGTAGCGATGCGCCCAGTCGTGAACCTGTCGATCGTCTTCCAGCGGTTGCCGTTCCTGGAGCGGTTCGACGCGGCGTCGCGGGCCGGGTTCGACCTCGTCGAGTTCTGGTGGCCACGCGCGGAGTTCGAGGCGGGACTCACCGAGGACCAACTGGTCAATGCGGTCACCCGCTCGGGCGTAGCGGTCGAGATGCTCAATTTCGACGGCGGCAACATGCCGGCCGGCGATCGCGGCTTGGCAGGCCTTCCCGACCGTGCCGCCGAATTCCGGACCAATGTGCCACGGGCGCTCGCGCTCGCAGATCGGCTCGGCTGCAAGAAGCTCAACGCGCTCGCCGGCAAGACGGTGGATTCGATCCAGCCCGAGGCCCAGCGCGCCCTGTTGCAGCAGTCGATTGTCTTCGCCGCCGACGTGGCAGCCGCCACCGGCAAGACCGTGCTGGTCGAGCCGCTCAATCCCGCGGAGACACCCGGGTATCTGCTCCCGTCCGTGACGTCCGCGCTCGACCTGATCGCCGCCGTCGAGCGACCGAACGTGAAGGTCCAGTTCGACGTCTACCACGTCGCCCGGGCAGGCGACGACCCGGTCTCCGCCATCGGCCGGTCCGCGGGGCACATCGGGCACGTCCAGATCGCCGACCTCCCCGGCCGGCACGAGCCCGGAACGGGCAACCTGCCGTTGGACACGATCTTCGCGGCGCTCATGGATGCTGGGTATGCCGGCGAGGTCGGCCTTGAGTACATCCCGACCAACCTCGACGCCCCGGACTTCGGGTATGTCGCGAGGCTCAGGCAGGTCCTGGCGTCGGCAACCGCGGCCAGTTGAGGAGGACACCGCTATGGGCGAGAAACGCACCCGCATCGGCCTGGTCGGCCTGGGGATCATGGGTCGACCGATGGCTCGCAACCTGCTCAACGCCGGCCACCCACTCGTCGTGCACGACATCAACCGGGACGCCGTCGCCGAGCTTGCCGCCGCGGGCGCCGAGCCAGCAGCATCCGCTCGCGAGGTCGCGGCGACGACCGACGTCCTGATTACCATGCTCCCGGACTCTCCGGAAGTGCGTGACGCCTACGCAGGGCCCGGCGGTGCGTTCGAGGCGATCCGGCCAGGCTGGCTGGCGATCGACATGAGCTCGATCTCTCCGCGCGTCGCACGAGAGCTTGCCGAGCGCGCAGGCGCGGGTGGCGCCATGATGCTCGACGCTCCGGTGAGCGGGGGCGACAAGGGCGCCATCGCCGGCACCCTTTCGATCATGGTCGGTGGCTCCGAGGAGGCGTTCGACCGGGCGCAGCTCATCTTCGAAGTGCTCGGGAAGACGATCGTGCACGTGGGACCGGCGGGGGCAGGCCAGGTCGTCAAGGTCTGCAACCAGGTCGTGGTCGCGGTCGTCATCGAGGCCCTATCCGAGGCCCTGGTTCTGGGCGCCAAGGCCGGCGTCGAACCCGACCGGATCCTTGATGTCCTCCAGGGCGGGTTGGCGGCCACCAAGGTTGCGGAGCTGCGCCGAACCAACATGCTCGAGGGCAAGTTCAACCCGGGCTTTCGTATCCGGCTGCACCTCAAGGACCTGCGGAATGCCCTCGACCTCGCCCGAGAGATCGGGGTCACACTGCCGGCGACAGCCGACGTCGAGCAACTCATGGTGGCGGCTCGCACGGCTGGTCGGGGAGAGTACGACCACTCGGGCCTGCTCACCGTGATCGAGGACCTCGCCCACTACCGGGTGTCGGGTGCCAAGGGCTGACTGCTGGCTGCGATTGCAGGCCAATCCGGTGACGCGTGCGGGGTTGATCGGCGGCTGCCCTGACAGGCACCGGTGTGGACGAGCCGGTTGGAGAACGTGCGACTGACCCGGGGAGGCGGAGGGATCGGTATCCCACACGTCGACCTCGGCTCGTGGATGAACCAGATCGATTGCGTGGTTCGGCATCCTACCCGTGGGCGCTCTGCTGGGCAAGCGTCGGCTCGGTCAAGGGAGCGCATCGCCCAGCTCGGGCTGTTCACCGCCAACTGGAACGCCGGATCCAGCCCGACCACCTGGATCAAGACCGCCGACGAGATCTTCGCCAAGGCGGACCCCGAACGATCAACCACTTGTGTCGGACTTGTGGCCGGCTGACCGCCCTCACCGCCAGCGACCCGGATCGGCGGGCCGCGGAGGCGGCGCTCGACGGGCCGTACGTGGTGCGCACGTCGGTCACCGAGGAACGCCTCGACAGCGCGGCCGTGGTCGAGACGTACAAGCGCCTGTCCGCGGTCGAGCGCGACTTCCGGGCGCTCAAGGGCGACGACCTCGCCGTCCGGCCGATCTTCCACTGGCGGGAGGACCCGGACATGGACGGGCGCGGCCGCCAGCGCCTGTGCGCGACGACCGCGCCCCTGGGCACGAATGCTCCGCCGCCGGGCACGAGAGCGCCATGGCCCGGGAGTCCCGGACGGTGCAGGTGCGCACCGGACCCGCGCAGCGCGGGCCCGCGCTATGGCCGGACGGCGGCCATCCGGTCCAGGATGAGCTGCTTGACGCCCTCGAGCGGCACCCGCTCCTGGGTCATCGTGTCGCGGTCGCGCACGGTCACCGCGCCGTCGTCGAGCGAGTCCACGTCGACGGTCACGCACCACGGTGTGCCGATCTCGTCCTGTCGGCGGTAGAGCTTGCCGATCGCGGCCGTGTCGTCGTAGACGGCCATCAGGTCGCGCTTGAGGTCGCCGAGCAGCCTGTGGCACAGGTCCACGATCTCGGGGCGCTTCTTGAGCAGCGGCAGCACCGCCACCTTGTACGGCGCGAGCTCCGGGTGCAGCCCGAGGACCACGCGCTTCTCGCCGCGGACCTCCTCCTCGCGGTAGGCGTCAATCAGGAACGTGAACGCCGCGCGGTCCGCGCCCGCCGCCGTCTCCACGACCCACGGGATGAAGTGCTCGCCCGTCGCCTGGTCGAAGTACTCGAGGTTCTCGCCCGAGGCCCTGGCGTGGCTGCCCAGGTCGAAGTCGCCGCGGTTGTGGATCCCCTCGAGCTCCTTCCAGCCGAACGGGAAGCGGTACTCGACGTCGATCGCCTTCTTCGCGTAGTGCGCCAGCTCGTCGGGCGCGTGCTCGCGGAAGCGCAGGCGGGCCGGCGTCACGCCGTAGGCCTCGT
>JAKAMV010000630.1 GCA_021812735.1 Chloroflexota bacterium
CGCGGCCGCCGACTGAGAGCCTGTAGCCGATTGATCCCGCACGAACCACCACCTCCGTGCCATACAACCTGACGCGGCGAACTGGCAGGCTGCCGTCATGGGCGTGGTGGTCGAGCTGTCGGACGCGGAGTGGGGGCTGGTCGAGCACCTCTTCGATCCGCCCGTCCACCGCGGCGTCAAGGGCACGATCCCGCGGCGCGACATCGTGGACGCGATCCTGTGGGTCGCCCGCACGGGCTGCCAGTGGCGCTATCTCCCGGCCCGGTTTCCTGACTGGCAGGCGGTGTGGAGCCAGTGGCGAAGGTGGCGCGACAAGGGGATCTGGGCGGCGGCGATGCGCATCCTGGCGCGGGAGATCCGGCTGCGCCACAAGCGCAAGGCGGACCCGACGATGGTCATGGTGGACGGGCAGACGGTGAAGGGCGGCAGGGCCGGCCCGACGTTCCACGAGGCCGGCGGGCGCGGCGGCTACACGCGTGGAGCCAAGCGGACCATCCTGATCGAGATCCTGGGCCTGCCGCTCGCCGTCTCGGTCGAGTCGGCCAGGCCGCACGACGTCCAGTCGGCGCGCCGGATCCTCAAGCAGCAGCTCGACCCCAAGCACCCCGCGCTGCCGGGCCTCCAGGCGATCGTGGCCGACCGGGGCTACAAGGGCCTCCAGACGCTCGCCGACAGGCTCGGCCTCAACCTCGACATCAAGATCCCGCCCGCGCCGCCGATGCTCCCGCCCAAGAAGCCGGGCGGCAGGCCGAGGCGCGGGAAGCGCGTCTTCACGCCAATGCGCCCGCTCTACAAGGTCGAGAACGCCTTCGCCCGGCTCGGGATGTGGCGGCGGCTCTCCCGGTGCTACGAGCAGACCCCGCTCGGGGCGCAGACCTGGATGGAGGTCGCCTGCGTCGCCTACCTCTGCGGGAGGCTCCGGGTCGAGCCCACGTAGCCGGGGCCGGCGCTCACGTCGCGCGGGGGCCGAAGTTCAGCCACAGGAGCAGCGCGGCCAGGAGCACGGCCCCGCCGATCCAGAGCCACGCCCAGGCCCAGTCGCGCGTCCTCGGCGTGCGCTCGCTGTTCTTCCTCGGGTCCATCGGCGTCCCTCCTCGCGCCATTCTCCATGCGCTCGCCGCCACCGCAAGGGTCTCGAGGGGCACAATCGGCTACAGGCTCTCAGTTCTGCACAGGTTCGGAGCCTTCGGCACCCGCCTCATCAGCGCGACGGCTCCAGGTTTCGCCGGACCGTCGGGAGAAGATCCGCCTTACGAGACGAGGTCCCTGCCCACCGCCCGCAACGCTTCGATCGACGAGGGAATGAAGGAATAGGGACCAGACCTGCCACTAACCCTTCAATGTCAGCCGAGGACCCAAGGGAAGCGAGCGCGATGGTGCGCCCGCGAGAGAGGACGTCCCGAGGGACCTGCCCGATGACCGCGATGGGTTGCCCGAAGTCACGTCGGACGTAACTTCCGGCACAGTGAGGATCCTGACTAGCGGATCGGTAGCGACTTCATGGACCGAGGTCCAGGCTTGGAGCTTGACGGAGTACGCCTGTATCCGTACATTGTCCGTACACTGACGAACAAGGAGCCTACCCGATGACCGCAATGCCGCACGCCGCGTCCCTCCCGACGCGCACGGCCAAGAGGGCGCGGCTCGACCTTCGGTTGAGCGCCGAGCAGAAGCGCCTGTTCGAGGAGGCCGCGTCCGCCACCGACCAGACCATGACCGAGTTCGTCGTCCAGTCTGCCGAGGTCGCCGCCCAGGAGGTCCTCGCCGACCGGACTCGGTTCGTCCTCGCGCCCGCGGAGTGGAAGGCGTTCTCGGCCGCGATCGACACCGAGCCGCGCGTCCTGTCGCGATTGGCCGCGTTCCTGGCCACGCCCTCCGTCCTCGAGCGGGAGTGAGCTATTCGCCGGCGGAGGCGATCTCGAGGAGCCACCTGACCGACGAGTTCGACTGCGGGTCGGACGCCCAGACCTCCTGGCTGCGCAGACACGCTCTCCAGGCCGACCTCACCGACTCGACCAAGGTCCGCGTCGTCACGCGCAGCGGCGAGCGCCGCGTCGTCGGCTACTACGCCCTCTCGGCGGGCTCGGTGGAGCTCGCTGACGCACCTGAGCGCGTTCGCAAGGGGATGCCGCGGTACCCGGTGCCCGCGATCATCCTGACGCGGCTCGGCGTCGACCGGGGCGAGCAGGGCAGAGGACTCGGGCGCGCGCTCGTCAAGGACGCGATCCTTCGCGCCGAGGCCGCCTCCCACTCGATCGGCGCGCGAGCGCTCCTTGTCCACTGCGAAACGGCGGAGGCCAAGGCCTTCTACCAGCGGCTCGTTCCCGACTTCGCGGAGTCGCCGACCGACCCGCTCCACCTCTACCTGCTGGTGAGCGACATTCGGCGAACCATCGCTGCCATCGAAACCCTTGGCGGCCCGGCCGAAGAGGACGGTGCGCCGGGGCTGCGGTGATCTTCGAGACAATCACCGATACCCGCGCGAACCCCAGCCCGGCCGAAGCGGCGGCAGGTCCGACAGGCCCGGGTCCCGGGGCGGTCGGTGCTCCCCGTCGTCCCCATCCCAGCGGCGGAGGTACGCGTCGGGGATGACGCCCCAGCCCCAGTACGGCAGGGGCTTTGCCGGGATGACCCCGAGCTCCTCCTCGGGATCGATGCGCTCCGGGCCGACCGTGCAGAGGTGGTTCCAGGAGTCGCCGAAGTCGAACTCGTAGACGAACTGCTCGCCGGGCCGGAGGCGCCCGAGGCGGGTCCGCCGGTCGTCGAGCGCGGGACCGAGCTCCTCCCAGTCCTCGTACGGCGTGGTCAGGCGGGTGCCGTCGGCGAGCTCGAACTGGTGCAGGTGGGCGCGGTCCCAGCGGGCGAAGCCGTCGTCGATCGCGTTCGCCAGCTGGGAGAACGTGTGCGTTCGCGCGGCGGCGAAGATGCGTCCCGGGCGAGGCCAGAGGTGCTCGCCGTGCCCCTCGACCAGGTCCACGCGGATCGACAGCCACGTGCGCGTCATCGGCACGTTCCACTCCCTCCGAGATGCCAAGCAGCGGGGCTTCTCGCGCGACGACGTGCGCACTGCGAGCCCTTCGCGGCACTCTGCCGTCGCGCTGCCAGTTCAGGATACGGACGTCAGCGGTGTGGAGTCGGGCACCACGAGCCTTAGGGTGACACCCACCGTTCCGGGGGCTCGAGCAGGAAGCGCTCGAGGTCGATCCCATCACCCCCAACGAGGAGTGACCGGATCGGGCCGAGGCCGCTGAACGCATCGGCAAAGGCGGCGAGCCCGGGCTGCGAGGCGACCGCCCTCCCGCTCTTGACCTCGATCGCCGCCAACCGTCCATGCGCCGAAAGCACGAAGTCGACCTCGCGGTTCCCGTCGCGCCACCAGGACAGCTCCGGCCCACCGGTCGCCGCCACGTTCGCGAGGTGGGCGCCCACCGCCGACTCGACCAGGCGCCCCCACGCTTCGCGATCGGCTCGGGCAGTGGCGAACGACACGTCGGCCTGCGCGTTCGCGAGCGCGGCGTTGAGGACCTGGAGCTTGGGGCTCGACCCGCGCCTGCGAACCACGTTGCCCGAGAACTTCGGCAGGCCGGTGAGCAGGCCGGCGCCGGCGAGCAGCTCGAGGTAGTGGGCGAGGGTCGTGGTGTTCCCGGCGTCGTGGAGCTGGCCGAGCATCTTCGTGTAGCTGAGCTCCCGCCCGCTGAAGCGGCAGCCGAGCTCGAACAGGCGCCGGAGCAGGGCCGGCTTGTCCACCCGGGTGAGCAGGAGGACGTCCCGGCTGATCGTGGTCTCCACGAGCGAGTCCAGGACATAGCGGCGCCAGCGGGCCTCGTCGCCGATCAGCGGCGCCGCACCCGGGTAGCCGCCGAAGAACACGTACTCGTCCAATGTGGTGCCGAACGCCGCTCGCATCTCCGCGAGCGACCAGTGCGGGACACGGATGACCTCGAACCGACCGGCGAGGCTCTCGGACAGGCCCTGCTCCACGAGCAGCGGCGCCGACCCGAGCAGGACCACCCGCAGCTGCCGGCCCGCGCGGGTGTCCTCGTCCCATAGGCGCTTGACCGACTCGGACCAGCCCGCCGCCTTCTGAACCTCGTCGATCACGAGCACGCCGCCTCCAGGCGCGGCCTCGAGGCGGGCAGATTCCCACTGGGTCGCGATCCACTCGGGGCCCCTGAGGGCGGGTTCGTCGGCGCTCGCGGAGCGAACCGGAATCGGCAGGCCGTCCACGGCCTGCGCGACGAGGGTGGACTTGCCGACCTGCCGCGGACCCGCCACGACCTGGATGAAGCGTCGCGGCTCGACGAGGCGCCGGGAGAGCACCGCCACCTGAGGTCGCTGGTAGCCGAAGCGGGAATCTTGACTACTCACCATGATGAGTAGTCTTGCTCAGCGCGCCGAGCAACGCAAGCGAGGCGGAACTGGCCATCAGACCGCCGCCTCGGCGGCCGCCGGCTGGCGCCCGAGGGCGGCGTCGGTCCGCCGGGCCGCGGCCTCGGCGCGCCTGGGGGCCCAGGCGGGCGTGGGCCTTGGGCGCGGAGGAGTGGTCGGCGCGGCCAAGCGCCTTCGAGGTGGCGGCGAGCTCCTCGCCGGCCGCGAGGAGCAGCGTGGCGCAGGCGTGGCGGAGGTCGTGGGTCCGGATCGGCCGCACCCCCGCCTTCGTCGTGGCGTCCGCGAGCGCGCACCAGAGCGCCCACGCGGTGGGGGAGGTGCTCCTGCTCGTCGTGAAGACGAGCTCCTCGGGGTAATCGCGGCGATCGCGGCAAGGCCGGGTGGAGTGATCACGTTCGATACGACGCTCATGACGACTTGGTGCGTGCGCCATGAAGACGTCCTGGAGTTGCCCCGGCTTCGTGGACAGGGTGACTCAGACTGGGCATGATCAGGCCCACCTTTGCACACGCGGTGCACCAGTCGACGTGAGCGGTCGAGGCTTCGAGAGCCGCTCGAACGTGCAATGGGCCCGCCGTTTCGGGCTCGCGTTCCCAGGCTCGCAGTACTGTCCAGCCTCGAGCTGAGAGGAGGGCATCGACTTCGACATCGCGATGTCGGCTGCCTTCGAGCTTAGGCTGCACACGTTTCTGCACTCATTCGCGGTGGCGGGCGGTGGAATCCCGAGACGCCCACACGCGAGGTAGACGCGGTCCAGCCACGCTCAACGGGCGTCTGGATTCAACTCGGCGTACAGGCCGCCTCGCTGGCGCCTCGTCAGTCCTCGTCGGCCCGGAAGATGTGCGGCGCCGTGCACGCGTTGCAGATGGGCATGGCCGAGTCCAGGTCGCCCAGCGGGATCGGGAGCCTGCGGTCCGGGTAGAGGCACTCCACCTCGTAGACGCGCTCCTTGGGGCGCTCCAGCGAGATCAGGCGCCGGAACGTGCAGCGCCGGATTCGGTGCGGCGCGAGGTGCGTCGCGTCGGCCTCCGGCGGACCGGTGTGCGCGGCGGGAGTCACGGGTAGCGCCATGCGGACCGGGGGATCCCTCGTGCGGGGCCAGGACGTGCGGCAACAGAAGCGCTGGCGCCCCCGCCCATCCGGCTCGCCCGGAGCCTAGCACCCGCGATTCGCCGCGGACAAGCCGATGGTGGTACTAGACTCCCGGCCGTCGGGACCAAGCGACCGGGTGGACAGGGAGGCATCGGCGCTGAGCGAGCCGCAGCTGTGGGGAGAGCCAGCCGGGCCCGAGACGCGCTCGCGCCTCTCGGCCCCGGTCCCGCCGTCGCCCGCGACGCGCCGGGTCGCCTGCCCGTTCCTGCGCGCGGACGCGGACGGGGCGCTGCTTGACCCCGGTCCGGCGCCGAGCGACGACCACCGGTGCGTGGCCCTCGTTGGGCCCAGGCTCCTGTCGCGCCAGCAGCAGGAGCTCGTCTGCCTGGGCACGGCGTACCTGGACTGTCCTCGCTATCGCCGGGCCGTGGCGTCACCGGCCGCCTCGCGCGGTCCGTTCCGCACGCCCGCGGTGCCCCGGGCGATCGCCATCTCGCTGGCCGTTCTGGCGCTCTCGGCGGGGATCAGCTTCGGCTTCGTCGCGCAGCGGGGGAGCCTTGACCTGCCGGTCCTGCCGGCCTCGTCGTCAGCCGCGCTCGCGTCGGTCGCACCGTCGCCCCCGCCGCCGGGCGAGGCGCCGGCCGCGGCCTCCGCGCAACCGGGGGCGATCGCGTCGCCGACCGGCGTCCCGTCGGC
>JAKAMV010000631.1 GCA_021812735.1 Chloroflexota bacterium
ATCAGCACAGACGCAGGTTACACCCTGCGGGCGAAAGACCCGTGCCGCCGTCGGCGTCGGGACCCGGACGTGCCGTCGCGCGCGCCCGCGGCGGGTATCCTCGGGTGCGGAGGAGGCCGATCGTGCGGGCGTTCGTGACCGGGGCGTCGGGGTTCGTCGGGAGCAACATCGCGAGGGTCTTCGGGGAGGCCCACCAGGCGGAGCTGTGCACCCCGGTGCACCGTGCCCGGCCGGCGCAGGGGTTCGCCAGCGCACCTGTCCTGGACCTGGACGACCGCGCCTCGGTGATCGCCGCGGTTCGCGAGTTCCGGCCGGATGTCATCGTCCACAGCGCGATCCTCAATGACTTCGACGCCATCTACGCCGACCGCCGGGCCGGCTGGTCCTCCTACGTGGACGCCACGCGCCATCTGGTCGACGCGGCCAACGAGGTGGGCGCCCGGATCATCCTGGTCTCCACCGACTGGGTGTTCGACGGGACCCAGGGCGGCGCCGACGAGGCCACGCCGCCCAATCCGGTGAACCTCTACGGGGTGCTCAAGCTGGCCTCCGAGCTGGTCGTGCTGGAGCGGGCCCGGCGCGGCGCCGTGGCCAGGATCTCGGGGGTCAACGGCGTCCACTGGGCGCGCCACGAGATGCCGGTGGCGCAGAACGCGGGCTTCGGCTACTTCGTGGACTCGGTCCGCCAGGCGCTGGGCGCGGGGAGGCCGTTCACCGTCTGGGAGGGGCCCAGGATCAACATGGTGGCGACGCCGACGCTGGCGAGCGACGCGGCGGAGCGCATGTGGCGGATCGCCGACCGCGGGCTGGACGGGGTCTTCCACTGCTGCGGCGCCGGCGCGATCGCCCGCCTCGACCTGGCGGTCGCCACGGCACGCGCCTGGGGCCTGGACCCGGCGCTCCTGCGCACCGGCCCGCCAGACGGCGAGCAGCTGGGCGGCGCGCCCGTGCCCTACGACTCGAGCCTGGCCTGTGCTGCCACCGAGGCTGCGCTCGACCTGCCCGCCCTCCCGGTGGTCGAGCAGCTGCGCCGGATGCGGTCGCAGCTCGAGACGGGCGGGCTCGACTAGCGCCCCGCGGCCGCCCGACGGCGAAGGCGTCGGCTCACTGGCAGCCCGTGGCCGATCGGGGCGGGATGACGCCCGGCTGGCCGAGGGCAACCGGCAGCGGGCCGAGGGTGATCTTGCTCGTGTCGATGGTCAGCACGCCGTTGGCGTCGATCGCCGAGGCGAACCGGTCGAGTCCGCGCGGCGCCGGCCCGAGGTTCGCCACCTTGATCCCGAGCCGGTCGTACCGGGAGCCGTGGCACGGGCACTCGAACCAGTAGTTCTTGGGGCAGAAGTTGGGCTTGCACCCCAGGTGCGTGCAGCGCTGGTAGAGCGTTCGGACGTTGGTGGTGGCACCGTCGCCGAGCGGGTTCTGGCCCGGCTTGAACCCCTCGGTCGGATCGAGCATCACGATGTACGACTTCGCGTTCACCGCGTACGCGGGCGCGCCGTCGGTGAAGGCGGCCGTCGGGTCCGTGTTCGCGGGGTGCGAGCCGACCGCGGTGATGTTGCCCACCACCACCTTGCCGCCGAAGCCGCCCGAGAGGTTCGGCCACAGGAAGCCGATCGTGCCGGCCAGGACCTCGGTGAGCCACATGCCGACGGCGGCGCCCAGGGAGACGCGGAGGAGCTCGCGGCGCGAGACGCCCTGCACGGCGTCGTTGCGCACCGACTTGAGGGCAGCGACTGTCAGCGCCTGGGGCCGATCCTGGGGTGCAACATGCCAATTGCTCATGGGACGTCCCCGGTAGCATAGATCAACAAGTTGTAGAGGGCAGGAGATGACCACTGACGAGCGGATCGTCGAGGCCGTCGAGCGGCTGATGGTCGAGGCGATCGGCGTGACCACCGTGGCCCTTGCCCAGGCTGCGCCCGCGGTCGACCTCTCGATCGCGCAGTGGCGGGCCCTCATGGTCGTGGGATCGCGCGCCAGCGGCATCCGGGTGGGTGAGATCGCCGCGCGGATCGGCTCCGCGGTGCCCACGACCAGCCGCCTCGTCCGACGTCTCGAGAGGCGCGCGCTCGTGGTCGCCCAGCGTGACGAGACCGATCGCCGAGCGACGCTCGTCCGCCTCACCGAGTCCGGCGAGCTGATCCGCACGGCCATCGTCGAGCGCCGCCGCCAGCTGGTGCGCGACGCCCTGTCGGTCCGCCCGGACGCCCTGTCCGGGGAGCTCGCCGGCGGACTCGCGGAGATTGGCGCAGCATTGCGCCGCTACGAATGAGGCCGACCGGCGCGGCCGTGATCGGCCGCCGCCGGCCCAGGAGACACCATTGCCCGCCCGTCGTCCCGCCCGCCTGGTCCTCGCTGCGGCCCTCCTCCTCCTGGTGGTGCCCCTCTCCGTTGCGGCATGCAGCAGCTCCGGCCCCGCGCTCACCGCGTATCCGGACGTCTCGGACTCGCTGCCCCCGGTGAGCGAGGCGGACACCGTCTACGACCCCGCGCCCCCGGCGCCGGCGCTCCAGCTCACGGACCAGGACGGCCAGCCGTTCGACCTGGGGTCGCTCCACGGCTCGGTGGCCCTCGTGTTCTTCGGCTACACCCACTGCACGGACGTCTGCCCGACCACGCTCGCCGACCTGCGCACGGCCATCGGGACGTCGGGCGTGCCGGCCAAGGTGGTGTTCGTCTCAGTGGACCCGGCGCGCGACACGCCCGCCGTGCTCAAGGCGTACCTCGATGCCTACAAGGCCGGCTTCATCGGCCTGACGGGGACCCCCGCCCAGATCGCCAGCGCTGCCAAGGCCTGGGGCGTGGGCTACCAGGCCGACCCGCCCGACGCCAACGGCAACTACGAGGTGACGCACACCGCCGAGACGTTCCTGGTGGACGGCTCGGGGATGCTCCGCAACCACATCCCGACCGACACCCCGACGGACCTGATCTCGACCCTGATCCAGACGGCCGCGGGCGGCTGAGGCGGGCACGGACCGGCCGTCGACGGCGGCCAGGCGCCTCTCGTGCGACGATCTGCCCGTGGAGCGCCCCGCGTCGGTACCCGGCCGTTTGCACCGACCTCGCGCCCGGGCCCTCCACCAGCCGACCCGCCGCGACCGCCACGCCGCCCGCTGGCGGCGATCCGGCCCGCTTGCGGAGGCGGCGCTCCTCCTCCTCGCGACCGTCGCCCTGATCGCCGCAGTGGCCTGGCGGGCGGCTGACCCGGTGTCCGGCGTGAAGCCGGGCGCCGTCGTGACGGCTGTCGTCGGGCAGTTGCCCGTCACGCTGCCGGCCGTCCTCGCCGTGTCGGCCGCGATGGCCGTCAATGTCGCCGCCGGTGCCGCCGTCCTGCGGCTCGCCCGCCGCGCCCCGTTCGCGACCTGGACCGAGGCGGTCCTGGCGGGCGCGGCCGGCGCCGTGGTGCTCGACGTCGCCCTCATGTCCATCCTCGGCGGGCTGGGCTGGTTCCGGGCGGTCCCGCTCGCTGGCGCCCTCGTCGCGACGACGGCGGTCGGGGCCAGCCGCCGGCCGTTCTGCGCGCAGCGGCCCGGCGGGGTCCGCCTTCGCCCGGCCCGTGGACTGCTGGTCCTGGCCGCCTGGTCGAGCGTGGTGCTCGTGGGCCTCGCCTCGCCCGTGGTCCCGGCCGCGGACGTGCTGCCCAATCACGTCGCGCCCGCGGAGCACCTGCGAGCGTTCGGGGCCATTGCCACCCTGGCCACCTACCCGTCGCCCGTCTACGGTCCATCGCGCCTGTTCCTCGGCTACGAGGCCTTGATGGGGACGCTCGCGACGGTGACCGGCGTGCCCGCCGCGCTGGCCGTCGCCGCGTCGATGGCGTGGCTCGTCCTGCTCACCGCGCTGGCCGCGCGACGGCTGGCGACTGCGGCGTTCGGCCGGGACGCCGGCTTCTGGGCCCTGCTGGCGATGCTGCCCACGTTCACCTTCGTGCGCCTGGTGGACGTCCGGGACAGCGTCGCGGCACTGCCGATCGCGGCCGTCGCGCTCGCCGGTCTGGTGGGACAGCCCATCGAGCGACGGCGCGAAGACGGGGCCGGTGGACGGCCGGACTGGGTGATGGCCGCCGCCCTGACGGCTGCCACGCTCGTGCACCCGCTGGTCGGCACCCTGGCCGGGCTCACCATCGCCCTGGTCACGCTCGCCGATCCCGGACGCCACCTGCCGCGGACCGTCCCGGCGCTGGCGGCGACGGCGGTGGCGCTGCTCCCGGAGCTCGCCGTCATGACCGGACTCGAGCCTCCGCCCATCGCCGGCGCCGTCGCGCTGGCGGCCGGAGCCGCTGCCGCCCTCCTGACCGCCTCAGCCGTCCGCCGGCTCCGGCTGGCCCAGCTCGCCGACCGCCGTATCGGGCCGCGCCGGGGCGCCGTCGCGGCCGCGGCGGTCGCGGCGGCCGGGATCGGCGCCGCGCTCCTGATCCGGCCGTCGGACCCCGGGCAGGCCGCGGCCTGGGTCAACGCGTCCTTCCCGCTGCCGTTCGCCGCTGCGGCCGCGCTGCTGGTGGGCGGAGTCACGGCCGTCCAGGGCGCGCGCCGCCTGGTGGCGGCGGGTCTGGCTGCGGGTGTCGCGCTCCTGGTCGGCGCCGCGGTCGTGCCGGCCGGCACGCTGCTGGACTCGTCGCTCCGCTACGAGGTGCCCAAGGCGGTCGGCTACTGGCTGCCCTGGGTCTGCGTGCCGGCGCTCGCGGGCATCCTGGCGGTCGCGTCGCGCCGGTCCCGGCGGGGCAGCGTCGCGTGGCTCTCCGTGCCGGCCGCCGTGCTGGCGGTGACGTTGCTCCCCGTCGGGCCGGTGGTGCCCGACGCAACACAGGCGTCGCACCCCACCGCCGACGTGGTGGTCTGGAACCTGCGAACGGCCGAGCTCGGCTACTGGCAGGGCTACCCGGACCCGAGGGCGGTCGTGGGCGCGAGGGGCCGCGCGGTCGACGGCTTCCTCGAGCGCGAGATTGCCGCCGGCCGCCTGCGCGCCACCGACCGCCTGCTGCACGTGGCCGCCAGCTACCAGGCCTGGGCGAGCATCCCGGTCGCCGCGTTCACCGGCGTGGACGAGACGGTCGTCAGCACCGATGCCGCCCCGACGATCTTCGACGCGGGCGGCCGGGTCCACCCGCTGGCGGAGCTCGAGGCCGACCTCCGAGACGGGTTCGAGTGGGTGCTTCTCGAGCCGGCCGGGCTGCCGTCGTGGGCGCGCGACGACATCGTGGCCGCGGGCTTCCAGAGCGTCTTCCGCACCGCGGGCGCCGAGGTGTTCGCCGCCCCGACGGCGGCCCCGGGATGATCGGACGCGCCGGTATCCGGCGCCGCGCCGCTCAGCCCGCGGCGGTGTCCGCCAGGCGCCGCCGGAGGTACTCGCCGGTGAGCGAGCCCTCGGCGATGGCGAGGTCTGCCGGCGTCCCCTCGAAGACCAGGCGCCCGCCGTCGTGGCCGCCGCCCGGGCCGAGGTCGATCACCCAGTCGGCCCGCGCGATGACGTCGAGGTTGTGCTCGATGACGATCACGGTGCGCCCGGCGTCCACCAGCCGGTCGAGCAGCCCGACGAGGTGGTCGACATCCTGCATGTGGAGGCCCACGGTCGGCTCGTCGAGGACGTAGACCTCGGTGTCGCCGGACATCTCGATCGCCAGCTTGAGCCGCTGGCGCTCACCGCCCGACAGGGTGCCGAGCTCCTGTCCGAGCGCGATGTAGCCGAGCCCCACGTCGGCCAGCCGGTCGAGCATCATCCGCACCGGCTTCTCGGAGAAGAACCCGCGCGCCTCCTCCACGGGCATCGCCAGGGCCTCCACGATGTTCCGGCCCCGCAGCCGGTAGTCCAGGACCTCGTCGGTGTAGCGCCGGCCCTCGCACACCTCGCACACGCTCGCGACGTCGTACATGAACGCGAGGTCGGTGTAGATCATGCCCAGCCCGTTGCAGGCCGGGCAGGCCCCCTCGGAGTTCGCGCTGAACAGCGAGGCCTTGACGCCGTTGGCGGCCGCGAACGCCTTGCGGATAGGGTCGAGGATGCCGGTGTAAGTGGCCGGGTTGGAGCGGCGCGAGCCGCGGATCGCGGACTGGTCGATGAGCGTCACGGACGGGTCAGTCCGCGGCAGGCAGCCGTGGATGAGCGAGCTCTTGCCGGAGCCCGCCACGCCCGTCACGGCCACGAGCACGCCCGTCG
>JAKAMV010000027.1 GCA_021812735.1 Chloroflexota bacterium
CGGCCGGCGCGGCCGCCGCGCACGGACCTGGTGTCGGGCTCGCCGGACGAGCGGCTGGCGCGCTTCCTCGCCCGCGTCGAGCGCCTGGCGCCCGACGAGCTGGACCGGCTAGCCGCGGCCGAGCCGCCGCCGATCGCGTTCCTCGCCACCGTCCGCCGCTTCCTCGCGCCCGACGCGCGCGAGGCGTTCGCCGCCTGCGAGCTGGCCCTCGCCGCCCGCGTGCCCCGCGCTCGCTGGGCCGAGGCCGGGCTGCGGGAGGGGCTGCTGGCTGCGGCCGCCGAGGTGGTGCTGGCGCCGTTCCTCGACGACCTCCTCGCCGAGCCGTTCCGCGGGCGCTCCCGCGAGCGGCTTCTGCGCGCCTGGGACGCGTCGGTGGACCAGCCGCGCCACGGGCCGAACGGTGCGGCGGTCCAGGCGCTGATCGAGCGCGTGCGGGCATGGTCGCCGGCCGACGTGGCCGCGTTCCTGCGCGCTTCGGCCGGCGTGGACGCCGCGCAGCGGCCGTGGCCCGCAGGCCTCGACCGCGAGGAGGACGAGGCGCTGCGCATCTCCGCCGAGCTCGCCGCGCGAGATGTGGCGGCCGCGCTGTCGGCGCGCGGGGTCGCGGCGAACTCGGCCGCGCGCGCCCGCCGCCTGGCGGCCCGCCTGGGCTACGCGACCGCCCTGCGCCATGCCTACCCGCCCGGCGTGTACCCGCGGCTCGCGGCGGCGCTCGATGCGGCGGCAGCGCCGCGTCCGCCAGCCGACGGCGGCCCGGAGGTCCGCCGCGCCGGCTGAGCGCGAGGAGGCGCCCCGCGCGCTGCGGGGACGCCGCGCCGGCGGAGTGCGAAGATACACGCCACGAGCAGCAGCGGAGGCGTCCCATGGCGAGCCTGGAGGCCAACAAGGCGGTGGTCCGTCGGTTCATCGACGAGGTCTTCGTGGCCGGCAGTGCCGCCGCCGTGGACGAGCTCATCGCGCCCGACGCGGTGTTCCACGGCTACCCGTTCGGTGACGACCCGCGGGCCGGGATGCGGGCGGCCATCGAGCGCGTGTCGGCCGGGCTGTCCGACCCCGTGTTCACGGTGCACGAGGTGATGGCCGAGGTCGACCTCGTGAGCGTCCGGCTCACCAGCGCCGCGACGCAGTCGGGCACCTTCATGGGGATGCCGCCCACCGGCCGCCGCTACGAGATCGAGGAGCTCCACCTGTTCCGCGTGCGCGATGGCCAGGTGGCGGAGCACTGGCACCAGTTCGACCAGCTGGGGATGCTGCGCCAGCTCGGGGCGGGCCCGGGGGGTTAGCCGCTGCGCCGGACGGATGACCGCCGCGCGTCCCGGCGTGAGCGGGGAGCCTGCGAGCCCCCCGCCGACCCGGCCGACGCTGCCTCGGCCCCCCGGATACCGGCCCGGCTCCCGCGGCCCCCCGCCGGCCCGGCCGACGCTGCCTCGGCCTCCCCGCCGGCCCGGCCGACGCTGTGCCTCCCGGATACCGGCCCGGGCGGTGCTGTGGACGGATGCTCGCCTTGGCCACGCTCGGTCAGCGGCCGCTGCACCGATGCGGCCGGTATTGCGGGCCGATTCACGGGATAACACCGGCAGGGTCGGTACGGCGGGGTCGCTGGTCGGTACGGCGGGGTCGGTATGGCGGCCTCGAGGGCGGTGGGGCGGGTCGATTGGCGGGATAACACCGGCAGGGTCGGTACGGCGGGGTCGGTACGGCGGCCTCGAGGGCGGTGGGGCGGGGCCTCGGTGGCCTCGGCGGGGTCGGCATGGAGAGCCTCGGCGGGGTCGGCATCGGCGGACGCCGCGCCCGGGCTCCGACCGGCCGAGAACACAACGTTGACGCGGCTGTGCGATGCTCGGCGCATGGAGGCCCTCGACGCCGCGCGCGACCCCCTCGACGACCTGCTGCCCGTCGGCGTCCTGCGCTTCGACGCCGAGCGGCGCGTCTGCGCCGCCAACCCGCGCGCCCACGCGCTGCTCGACATCGCGCCCGGCCGGCTCGTCGGCCGCAGCGTCATGGAGACGTTCCTCGACCTGCGGGTCGAGCGGTTCCTCGAGGAGGGCGGCGGCGCCACGGAGGTCCGCCTCGGGACGGGGGAGCCCCGGACCGTGGTCCTGCGCGCCGCCCCCACGCCCGACGGCGGGCTGGTGGCGGTCCTCGAGGACGTGTCGGAGCTGCGCCGCCTGCGCCAGATCCGCAGCGAGTTCATCGACAACCTCTCGCACGAGCTGCGGACGCCCATCAGCACGGTCAGCCTGCTCGCCGAGACGGCGGCCCGCGAGGCGGCGGCGGACGGCGTGCCGGAGCGGCTGCGCGACCGCATCGCCAAGATCGAAGTGGAGACCGGGCACCTCGCCCAGATGGTGGCCGAGATCCTCGACCTCGCCCGGATCGAGGGCGGCGGCTCCATCGTCCCCGAGGACGACGTGGACCTGCCGCGTCTGGCCGAGCTCTCGGCCGAGCGGCTCCGCCTGTTCGCCGAGCGGAGCGGCGTCCAGATCAGCGTGGACTGCGACCCGCTGACGCCGGTCGTGCGCGGCGAGGAGCAGCGGCTGGGCCAGGTGCTGGTGAACCTCGTCCACAACGCGGTCAAGTTCAGCCCCGACGGCGGCGAGGTGGTGGTCCGCGTGCGCCCGGCGGGCGACGGCGCGCGGGTGGAGGTCATCGACCACGGCATCGGCATCCGGCGCGAGGACCGCGCCCGCGTGTTCGAGCGCTTCTACAAGGCCGACCGGGCGCGGGTCCGCGGGGGCGGCACGGGCCTGGGCCTCGCCATCTCGCGCCACATCGTCGCGGCCCACGGTGGCACCATCGGGGTCGAGTCCGAGGAGGGCCGCGGCTCGACGTTCTGGTTCGTCCTCCCGGCCCGGCCGCCGATCGCCCCCGCCCCAGAGGCCGCCGCCTCCTGACCGCAGCCAGAGGAAGGAACCGCACCCGGGTGGACCGCCTGCTCGTCGCCACGCTCAACATCCTCAACCTCGCCGACCGCTGGCCCGAGCGCCTGCCGCTGATCCTGGCCGACATGGCCGCGCTCCAGCCGGACCTGCTGGCCCTCCAGGAGGTGGTCTACCCGATGCAGCAGGACCGGCTGATCGGGGCCGCGGGCGAGGGCCACTACGCGGCCGTCCGGGGCTGGGCCGGCCGTCCGGAGTACGGCAACTCGATGCTCGTCCGCGAGCCGCTCCCGTTCGACTCGTTCGAGCGGGTGGACCTCGGCCTCGCCCGCTCCGCGCACCGCGTTCGCGTCGTCCTGCCCGGCGGCGGCCGGCTGGTGTTCGCGGTGACGCACCTCCACCACCTGCCCGCCGCCCACGCCGAGCGCCTGGCGCAGGTGGAGCAGCTGGTGGCCTGGCTCGACGGGGCGCCGGAGCACGAGGCGATGCTGGTGGCGGGGGACTTCAACGCCGACCCGGCCGAGCCCGCCTACGCGCGCATGGGTGCGGCCGGCTTCCGGTCCGCCTACCTCGAGCGCCACGGGCACGAGCCGTCTGTCACGTGGCCGTCGGGACTCCAGGCGCCGGCCATGGACACCGACGGCGACCCCGACTGCCTCGACTACCTGTGGCTGCGCGGCGCGGTCGAGGTGGACGACGCGGTGCTCGTGTTCAACCGGGCCGACGTCGAGGACCCGACGCTCTATCCGTCGGACCACGTCGGGGTCGCAGCGCGCGTCCGCGTGGCGGGCGCCGCATGAGGGCTCCGGCTCGGCTGGACGTGGGACATGCCGCGCGCTGCCTCCGGCTGGCGCACCGCGGCGACTGGCGCGCGGCACCGGAGAACTCGCTCGCGGCCCTGACGGCGGCGGTGCGGATCCCCGGCTGCGACGGCGTGGAGTTCGACGTCCAGCTCTCCCGCGATGACGTGCCGGTGCTCCTCCACGACGAGACGCTGGCGCGCGTGCAGGGCCGTGACGCGAGGGTGGACGCACTCGAGGCGGCTGAACTGGACGTGCTCGGCATCCCGACGCTCGGCGAGGCGCTCGCGATGCTGGGGCCGAGGCCGTCGCTCAACGTGGAGCTCAAGGGCCGCACCCACGGCGACGCGACGGCCGCCGTGCTGCGGGCGGCGCGCGGGGAGATGGGCACGCGCGCGGTGATCTCGTCGTTCGAGCCGCCGAGCCTGCTCGCGATGGCCGAGCGGCTTCCCGGCTGGGCGCTGTGGCTCGGGGCGATGGAGCTCAGTGCCGCGGCGATCGCGCAGGCGCGCGAGCTGGGCTGCCGCGGGGTGTCGGTGGACTGGGCGACCATCACGCCCGCCTCGGCTCGCGCGGCCCACGCGGCGGGGCTCGAGGTCATGGCCTGGACCGTGCGACGTCGGGCCACGTACGCCCGGCTGGAGCGGCTGGGGGTCGTGGCGCAGTGCGTCGAGGCGGCCGCGCTCGACGGCGACCTGGCGTGAGCGCCCCGGAGGGCTGCGCGGAGACGCCGCTCGCGCCTGGCGAGGGGGTCCTCGACCTGCGCGCCGGCGACGTGCGCGTGGTCGTGCGGCCGGAGCACGGCGGCCGGATCGGCTCGGTCCGGGTGGGGGAGCACGAGCTGCTGGTCACGGGCCACCAGCTGGGGCCGGTCTACTGGGGCGCCTACCCGATGGCGCCCTGGGCGGGCCGGATCCGCAACGGCGCGTTCTCCTTCGCCGGCGCCTCGCACCGACTGCCCCTCGCCGCGCCGCCGCACGCCCTCCACGGCGTGGTGCTCGACCGCCCGTGGCGCGTGGACGGCCCCGACGCCATCTCCATCGAGCTCGACCGGCGCTGGCCGTTCCGCGGGCGGGTCGCGCAGCGGTTCGCGGTTCGCGAGGGCGGCCTCGAGGTGGCGATGACGCTCGAGGCGGAGGAGCCCATGCCGGCGGTCATCGGCTGGCACCCCTGGTTCCGGCGCTCGCTGGAGCCGGGCGGCGCGCCCGTGGCGCTGCGGCTCGACGCGGCCGAGATGCTGGTCCGCGACGCCGAGGGGATCCCCTCCGGCGAGCGGGTGGCGCCGTCGCCCGGGCCCTGGGACGACTGCTTCACCGGCTTGCGGTCGGACCCCGTGCTCGAGTGGCCGGGCCTGCGGCTGACGCTCTCGTCGTCCTGCGCGTGGTGGGTCGTCTACACGCAGCCGGCGTACGCGGTCTGCGTGGAGCCGCAGTCCGGCCCGCCCGATGCGGCGAACTCGGGCCCCGAGGTCGTGGCGCCGGGCGCCCCGCTCACGCACACGATGCGCTGGCGCTGGGAGCGGACGTAGCGCCGCGTGGAGGGTAGGTCCAGTGGTGGCTGTGACACCCGAGCTGTCACAGCCAGGCGCCAGACTGCGCCCGACGCGCATTCCGGGACCCCGCTCCCTATGATCCTTGCTGGACCGCGGGTGCCTTCGGGGGCTCTACGGAGGGAGGCTCGGCATCACGAAGATCGCAGCGCTCAGTCGCGGCCCCTCTTCCGGCCCCCTGCCCACAGTGCGCACCGCAGAGCGGATGAGCCACGCCCTAGCCGATCTGCCGGGTGGCTCGCCGATCGGGCCTCCAGTGATCGCACACTCTAGGCTGCCGCGCCCCGAGGTGGACGCTCCACCCATGACTTTGTCGGACGAGACCGAACCATCCAGCAGGAGACCGGCATGACGACCCTGACGCTCGATATGCTCACCGAGGCCTGCCGTGCTGGCGGGTCCAGCGTCGTCGTCTCGACCACGGAGCTTGCGCCGGCCGCCGGCCCGCTCGCTTCGGTCGCCCCGGCGAAGTACACGACCCCAGGACCGAACAGCCACGCCACCTACGCCTACGAGCACCGTTTCGTGGATGGCAACGCGACGAGGGTCGTGATCATCGACTCGAAGCAGTCTCAGCTCAACCGCGCCGAGGCCGCCCTGAGCCAGGCGATGCTCGACGGCGTCCACCCGGTCGCCCGGATCCCGCACATCGAGGTGCAGTACCAGCGCGACGGTGGAGTCGAGCGGCACACCGACCTCACCCTCCCGCACCGCGCGTACGACGGGCACATCCGGGCGGGGACGGTCAACGGGAAGCCCGTCACCGACACGGAGGCGTATCGGGCAGCCCGCGACGCGACGCCTGCGGACGCCCGTGCGCTCCTCGAGTTCAGCCCCATCACGCTCGCGTACGGCGGATGGGACGCGACGCGCAAGTCCCGCCAAGGACGATGGCGCAGCGCGCTCGTGGGCGAGATTGTGGGTGTGCTTGCGGACCAGACCCTCGACCCGCGCTCGCAGCCCATGCGCGGCGGCGCCCGGGTTGACCCGGTCGCGATGCAGGTCCTCCTCGGCAGGTCTTCGATGATCGCAATCGCGGACGCGCAGCGCGGGGAGCTGAGCGAGCGGAACTACAAGGCGATTGTCGCTGCGGCACAGAAGGCCGACAAGGACTCGTCAGCGCCGACGTCCGCCTCGAAGCTCGGGTTGGGCGGCATTCCGCCCACCCTGGAGCAACTCGCCGGCGTGGCTTGTACGAGGATCGTGCGAACCCACGTCCTCTCGCTCGCCGCCCTCCGCCAAGTCAGGTTCGGCTCCTCGCCCGACGGCGATGCCTCCTGCCGCGCACTCCTCGCCGCGCTCGCTCTGGATGGGCTCGCCCGGAGCAACGCGGAGCTCTCACTCCGCGCGAACTGCGACCTCGTCGAGGCCGGGCCGACAGCCGTGACGATCGACCGGCGCGGTGGCCTGGCGGAGGAGATCGAGCCGCTTACCATCGCGACAGCGGACGGGCTGCTGGCGGAGGCAATCGACGCCGCCGAGAGTCTGGCTGGGATCTCTTGGCGGGGACAGGTGTTCGCCGTTGACGGGAACCCCGACGTCATCTCGTCGGCCCAGGACTCCCCGGACGAGGGGTGAGCCGTGTCCTTCGCGATCGTCGCCGAGTTCCCGCTCGGAACCTACCGAGCCCACCAGGCCGACGGCCGCCTCGACCTGCTGCCGTCGCCGGTGCGGCTGCACGCGGCGCTCCTCTCGGCGGCCGGGCAGGGGGTCCGCGCCGAATCTGACGGCGCCCGGCTTCGACCGAGCCCGATTGACCGCGAGGCGTTGGCGTGGCTGGAGGGCCACCCACCGGACGCCCTGGAGATCCCGGCCATGCTGCCCACGGACGGCGGCGCCCAGGCGTACCGCGCCAAGGGGTTCTTTGGCGTCCGGGAGCACCAGCTCGTCTTCGCGACTCGGGTCGACGCTCTCTCGTCGGTCGCAGTCGGAGCGCCGATTGCCTGGCTGTGGGACGACGACCCGCCCAGGATGGTGTCCGAGGCGCTCGCTGCGCTGTGTGGCGAGGTCTCGCACCTGGGCACGGCGGAGGCGCCAGTGTCGATGCGCACGGGGTCGGCTCGTGCCACGCACCGGCTCGACCCCGCAGCTACTGCTTTCTCCTCGGCTGGGGTCGTGCTCGAGGTTCCGCGGCCTGGCCGGACCTCGGCACTGGTGGCTGCGCACGAGCGGGGCGTCGGCCCGGTGCCGCCTCGCCGCCACGACGGGTGGGGCAAGTCCGAGGAGGCGGCCGTGTACCCGGTCGAGCGGGCGGCGATTGCGCGTGCTCGGTACATCCCGATCGCGGAGCGCGTTCCCGATGCCCCATGGCCGACGGTGGTACTTCTCGCGGTGGACACGCCTATCGCGCCAGAGCGGGTAGTGGGGTGGGCGGTGGCGCTCCACCGGGCGCTGGTGAGCCTCATCGGCGATGGCGCGCCGGCACTGGTCACGGGCCGGTACGAGCCGGGTGTCGCCAAGCCAGCGAACAGGCTGGCAATCCAGTACGTGAGCGCAGCCATCCCGGCCTCGCCGGTCGCCGATGCCGCGGGCGCGTTTGCACTGCTGGTGCCGAACGGAGCTGACCCGGCGGACCTCGCAACCCTAGATCGCGCCCTGCACGCCCTCGACCAGATTCGACTCAGTGCTCGCTTGGCGGCGCGGGTCACGGCGCCGCCACGTGTCCTGGCTGGGGACACCTTCTGGCGCCCAGCGCCGGTCGGGTCCGAACGGGTCTGGGTCACCGTCCCCGCCGCGATTCCGGAGTCGCGGCCGGTCCGCGGCCGGCCGTGGACGATCGGGGATGCAGCGCTCCTGTCGGTCGGGCTCGCGCTGCGCGAGCGATTCGCCCGTCCGTCGGGCAGGTCAGCCTGGTACGGGGCGCTCGTCGACGGTGTCCGACTAGCCGGCGCCGAGGTCCTCGAGGCCCACAAGCTCAACAGCGCGGCCGGGGACAGGTTCGTTCACCATGTCCGGCCGGAGGTTGCTGTCCAGCCATTCCGGGCCGCCCTTCGACTCGGCGGCCTGGCTGGCGATCGGACGGTCTTGGCGATCGGCCAGAGCCGGCACCTCGGAGGGGGCCTACTGACCCCGCTTGACATTCCCGCTGGCGTCATCCCGCGGAGGAACTCTAGCCTGGGGGTGTCGTGATGCTCGACGTCCGAGACTTCCGCGAGTACTTCGCTGCCCTTCACCAGGGGCTGCCGCCATTCGCGTGGCAGGAGCGGCTGCTCGACGCCGTCCTGGCCGACGGTCGGTGGCCGGAACGGATCGTGGCCGCCACAGGCGCTGGCAAGACCGCCGTGATCGACGTCCACGTGTTCGCCACTGCGCTGATGGCAGCGGGCGCTGGCCCGCGCGTGCCGCGTCGGCTGTCGCTCGTCGTCGACCGCCGCGCGCTCGTGGACAGCCAGCACGACCTCGCCCTCGCAACGAATCGCGCCCTCCGCGCGGCGTCGACCGATGGATCTGGCGTCGTCGCCGAGGTCGCACGGCTCCTGGGCGGGATGCGCAGCAGTCGGGACGACGATCCCGATCCTCTCCTCGTGGCCCTGCTCCGGGGCGGCGCGGCCCCTGCGCGGCGGTGGGTCGACGACCCAACGGCGGCGGCGGTGCTGTGCGCGACGCCCGACATGTGGGGCAGCCGTCTGCTGTTCCGCGGGTACGGAACGAGCCCCCTGGCACGCCCTCGTGAGGCGGGCCTCCTCGCGTACGACTCCGTGGTCGTCGTGGACGAGGCGCACCTCGCCCGCCAGCTCGTCGCGTCGGCCCGCCGGATCGAGGCGCTCGAACGAGTGGCCCCGGCCTCCGTCGGCGTCGGGATCCTTCAGGTCGTCGAGGCCACGGCCACTCCTCCACGGGGGCCAGCGATGCGATCGGTGGGGATCGGACCGGACGACATTCGGGCTGACGGCCCCCGCGCCGAAACCCTCGCACGGCGCCTCCAGACGCCCAAGCCCGTCTCGATTGTCCCTGTTCCGGAGTGGCGCGCCGGGACGGCCGCGACGAGGCGGTCCATCGCCCGGGCGCTCGCCGACGCCTCGGAGGACCTCCTCTTGACCCACGGGCGAACGGTCGCCTGCGTTGCGAACACCGTCGGGATCGCCCTGGCGGCGGCCAGAGAGCTGGGGGAGCGCGGACGTGAGGTCGAGCTGCTTGTCGGGAGGATGCGTCCGCACGACCTCGCCCGCCTGCGCGAGCGACGCCCGGGCCTGCTCACGGTTGCGGGTGACCCGAATGTCGACGTGATCGTCGCTACGCAGACGATTGAGGTTGGAGTCGATGCGGACTTCGCCGCGATGGTCACTGAGCTCGCACCGGGGTCGGCCGTCGTCCAGCGCGCGGGCCGGGTGAATCGCCTCGGGGCGCGGCCATCCGTCGCTGTGCGCGTCCTGGCCCCCGACGGCGCCGTGAGCCCAAAGGGATCGCCGCCGTACGGGGCCGTCGAGCTCGAGGAAGCGCGCCAGTGGCTCAAGCGACGGTCGGCCCATGTTGAGGGCCTCGCGCCGTTGGCAGTGGCTAGTGACCCTCCCCCAGAGTCCGCCCAGCGCCGAACCGTCCTCGGGCGCCCAGAACCGTGGGACGTGGCGCTCCTCGCACGGACCTCCGATGACCTCGTCGCCGATCCGGACCTCGCCCTGTGGCTTGCCGACGATCTCGAGCCCGACCTCGATGCGACGCTCGTCGTCCGGGCCGGGCTGCCGAGCGACCCGCTTGACGCCACCGCGCTCCTGCGCGCGACGCCCCCACAGGCCGCCGAAGGATTCCCCGTCGCGCTGCGGACGCTCGACCTCCTCCACGACAAATCACCGGGCGTCCGGAGGTTCTGCTGGCGCGGCGATGTCATCGCCGTCCTCGAGGATAGTGCGCGGCTGCTCCCGGGGGACGTCATCGTCGTTGACGACACGGCTCCATGGTTCACGAGCGGGGTCGTCGACCCCGATGGCACCGAGCACGCTGAAGATGCGCTTGAGGCGCTGCGCGCGAATCATCCAACCCTCCTGCGCATCGGCCCGGGCTGCCCCCTCGATCTCGCGACGGGCGGCCGGGCCAGCCGTGACCTGCTGCCCGACCTCGTGCGCCTCGTGGCCGAGTACCCGCTCGACGGGAGAGCACGGCGTGCTGCGGAAGCTGACGTGATCAGGGCGTTTCGCGAGCACGATCCCGCGCTCGGATCAGGCCCGTTCGGCGCGCTGCTGCAGAGCGTGGTTCGGCTTCTCGGCGGGCGGCTCGCCGATGCCGAAGTCACATTCGGGCCATCGGTCGCCGGGGCGGCCCCCAGCTGGGTCGTTGTCGCTGACGTTCGCCGGACTTTGGGCGACGAAGAGGCGCGCCAGACTTGGAGTGCTGGCGCGAACGTGGTACTGCTCGACGACCATCAGGCTGGCGTGGCGGCGCGCGCAGGCGAGTTGGCGCGACGTGCCGGACTCGACGAGCCGTTCGTCAAGGCCCTCGTTGCCGCCGGCGCCGTCCACGACGAGGGGAAGCGCGACGCGCGGTTCCAGCGGCTTCTCCGCGCAGGCAGGGGAGTCGAGGACGGGATTCCGGATAAGGCCGTCCTGGCGAAGAGCGGGCTGCGGACGCCGGCCGAGCTGCGTTCGGCCGCCGCTGCATCTGGGTTGCCGAGTGGATGGCGCCACGAGCAGCTCTCCTCGGTCGCGGCCGCCGAGCAATCCGATCCTGACAGCCCGTGGGGCCGACTCGCCGTCCGGCTCGTCGGCACCAGCCACGGACACGGCCGCGTTGGGTTTCCGCACGTGACATCGGCGCTAGTGGATACGGGTTTAGGGATCGCGGCGGGCAGCGAACGGCTCCATGACCTCGGGGCGTGGGACGCGCTCGTCGAGGCGACCGAGCGTGAGCACGGGGCGTGGGGCTGCGCCTACCTCGAGGCGATCCTGCGAGCCGCGGACGGACAGGTCTCACGGGAGGGCGGATAGGGTGATCGAGCTGCCGGGCGACATCGAGGTCGCCTTCTCGCATCTCGCCGCCGTCGGGCTCGCCTCGATCGTCGAGGACTCGGGCGCGGGGCCGGCCTCCACCTGCTGGAGCTCATCCCTCGACTCGCGCCCGCGCGTCGCCGCTCCTGGCCTCGATGCGGATGCCGCGGCGCGCATCGTCCATGCGCATGCCGTGGCACACGCGGACCCGTCCGACTGGACGGCCGCAACGGTCCCAGACGGTTCGGGCGGGCTGCTCAGCCCTCGGCTCAAGGTCCCGGCTGACGACGCGGCGTGGGGGCGCCTGTCGAGCGCCCGGCGAGAGGTCATCGACGACGCGCTCGAGGCACGGCGGTGGCTTGACCTCGCGCTCATTGGCGCACTCGGCGAGCCCGCGTACTGGCGGTTCGACAGCGGCCGCGGTCGGAGCGCGTCGGGTGTGCCGGACCGCCGGCCCGACGAGGGCGCAAGCCGCTGGGAGATGAAGACTCGCAACCGCGGCGAAGACTTCGTGGCCCACCGGCTGAGGAGGCTCGCGCTGGCCGTGACGGCGCGCGCGCCTCAAGGAGTCCGGGACGGCCTCACCGGCACCTCCGTGGTCGACGAGGCGGGCCTCGACGCGGTCGACAGCCGGACGGCGACGGGCCTCGCCTCCCCTGGCCCGGTCGACAATGCCCTCGCCTGGTGCGCCCTGTGGGGGCTCAGCGCCCTCCCAGTCATTCCGCTCGTTCTCCGGCCGTCGCGGACCGCAGGACACCTGCCCGCGGGGCGGTCAGGCCGGAATCGCTGGCCTGAGCACTTCTACCTACCGGTTCCCGAACGGCCCGTCGGCCTGGCCCGGTACCGCCACGTGGTGCTCAGCGCGCAGCTCGCGACCTTCGCGGCGATGGACACGCCAGAGGCAGAGGCCACGCTGGCAGCCGAGTCCGCCAGAGCCTGGCTTTCCGACCGCGCCATCGCAGCGGTCGTCCGGTTTCCGGTCGGGGTCTTCGGGAGCGCAAGCGCGCCGGAGCGTCGGGCCCTGCTCGGGAGCGTTCTGCCGGTGCTCCGATGACACCGAAACGCGCGGCCACGGACGGTCTGCGTGATCCGATCCCGATCAGCCTGGTCGCCCACTGGGTCTTCTGCCCGCGGCGTGCCTGGCTCGAGGCAGCGGGTGAGCAGACGGACACGCACCAAGTCGCCGTGGGCATCGCGGCGCACGCCTCCGTCGATGAGCCATCGACAGGTCGCCCGGCAGACCGCCACTCTGTCGAGATCGCGGACGAGCGGCTCGGCATCAGCGGCCGCTGCGATGCAGTGGAGGGGGGACCAGACGGCGCTCTCACGATTGTGGAGTACAAGTCGACGCCCGTCCGCCGGTCACCAACGGTCACGGAGGCGATGCGGATCCAGCTCGCGCTGCAGGTGCTCGCGCTCCGCTCGACGGGGGCTGTGGTCGCGGCGCAGGCGGTCTACTTCGTGAACCACCGCGTCAGGGTCGACGTTCCCCTGTCCGCGGATGACTTCGAGGCCGCGGCGGCGGCCGTCGCCAGTACGCGGGAAGTGATCGAGGCCCCGCAGGCCCCCGCCGCGCTCGAGGACGATCCACGGTGTGCCGCGTGCTCACACGTGGGCATCTGCCTCCCCGACGAGCGGCCGGAGGTTGAGATCCACAGGCGGATCGTCGTCGATGACCCCGGCACGCAGGTGGTCCATGTCGCCAGCGCTGGAGCGAGGGCGTCGGTGCGCGATGGGCGCATGCGGGTCGAGCACCGCGGGGAGGAGTTGGCATCAATCCCGCTCGAGAAGATCGCCGGTGTGGTGGTGCACGGGAATGTGGACCTCACCGGAGGCCTGATCCGGGAGCTGCTCTGGCGCTCGCTGACCGTCGTCTGGACCACGGGGACGGGCCGTGTCGTGGGTTGGTCGGTTCCGGGGACCGGCCCAAACGGCGCCGCTCGAGTCCAGCAGCACGAGGCGGCCGCTGCCGGTCGCCTGGATCTTGCCAAGGCATTCGTGGGCGCCAAGATCTCGAATCAGGCGACGCTGCTGCGCCGGAACGGCGAGGCACCAGCAGCGGTCGACGTGCTCCGGTCGCTCCAGGGCCGTGCGGCGGCCGCCCGATCGGTCAGCGAGGTCCTCGGCGTCGAGGGGGATGCTGCGGCCAGGTACTTCGGGTCCTTCAACACGATGCTCACCCCCCGCGTCCGGGGTCTGGGGATCACGTTCCGGACGCGGACGCCCCACCCGGCGCGCGACGAGGTCAACGCCCTCTTGAACTACGCGTACGCGCTGCTGCTCGGCGATGTCGTCCGGGCGATTGTCGCGTGCGGTCTCGACCCGCACGCCGGGTTCCTCCACAGCGCCAGCCGGAACAAGCCAGCGCTGGCGCTCGACCTCTGCGAGGAGTTCCGGGCCCCTGTGGCGGACTCTGTGGTGTTGGGCGCCATCAACAACGGCGAGGTTGGGCCCGACGATTTCTCGACGGTCCTCGGCGCCACGCGCATGCGGGACCGCGGCCGCCGAGCGCTGATCGCCGCCTATGAGCGTCGCGTGGAATCGGAGTTCCGGCACCCGGTGTTCGGGTATCGCACCTCTTGGCGGAGGGCGATGGAGATCCAAGCCCGGATGGTCCTCGGCGTGATCGACGGCACTCAGAGCCGTTACGTTGGGATCCGGATCCGATGAGCCGGGACGCGCCGCGCCGATATCTGGTGGCCTACGACGTCGGGGACGACCGGCGCCGCGAGCGGGTCGCGAAGCGGCTGTCGAGCTACGGGGACCGCATCCAGTTCAGCGTGTTCATTGTGGACGCTCGGCCCGCCAAGATCGTGCGCCTCACCGTTGCCCTGTCAAGGCTGATCGATGTCGGAATCGATTCGATCCTCTTCTGCGATCTAGGCCCGCTCTCAAGCGATCCGGCCACGCGCTTCGAGTTCCTCGGTCAACGGCGAAGGGTGACGTCGGACGGCATCCTCGTCGTGTAGCCCGACCCACGATCGGAGCGCGAGGGGTCGTGCCGACCGGGACAGCCGCAGGAGGTCTCGCGCCAAGTTGCGATTGCAGGGCCACATTCTGCAGGTACGATCTCGACGTGGATTTTCCTGAGGTCGAGTTCTCCCCAGAAACCTCCGGATTCGGCGGTCGAGCGCCCACGAATCTGGGAGCTTGACCCGGTTGCAGCGCCTCCCCGGCGCTGCCTTCATTGAGGGGCCGGCACGCTCGACGCGATCGCCGAGATCCCGTGTTGCAGCGCCTCCCCGGCGCTGCCTTCATTGAGGGACGTCCATCTTCCGGTAGGCGTCGGAGGCGCGCGGTTGCAGCGCCTCCCCGGCGCTGCCTTCATTGAGGGATGACCCGGCCGGGAAGGTGCCGGACGACGTCCTCGGGTTGCAGCGCCTCCCCGGCGCTGCCTTCATTGAGCGACGGTGCCGGCGTCCCGGCCCTCGGGCACCGGGAAGACGCATTGCCTGGAGGGGCTCGCCCACCTCGCCATCGAGGCCGGCCAACGGGTCGCCTGGTTTAGCCTCGAGTCGCTCACCGCGTCCATCGGGAAGGTGGCGCGGATGCGTCGCCGGTCCAGGATCCGGAGCAGCCGTAGCACGCCGGCCCGGCGGCCCGTACGCCTGGTGGGTCATGACCGACAGGCGTCGGGCGGCGTCGGGCTGGTCCCCCAGGACGCCGGCCTCGGCATCGACGTCGAAGCTGACGGCGGTCGCGGCCCGCGCACCGCCGGGCCCGGCGCCCGGGATGAGCGTGGCCGCGCTCACCGGCCCAACCGCCGCAGGGCAGCCAGCGACAGCATCTCGTAGGCGAGGTTGGCGGCCAGGGTGGCTGTCTGGGCGGCCGGGTCGTAGGCGGGGATCACCTCGACCACGTCGAAGCCGAGGAAGTCGATCCCCCGCAGCGCCCGCACGACCGCGAGTGCGTCATGGGCGGTCAGGCCGCCCGGCTCGGGCGTGCCGGTGCCCGGCGCGAAGGCGGGGTCGACCACATCGATGTCGAAGCTGACAAATGCCGGCCGGTCGCCCACCCTGGCCCGGATCGCAGCGGCGACAGCATCGGAGCCCATTGCCAGCACCTGCTCGGTGGTCAGGTACTCCAGGCTGAGTTCCGAACGGAGTCGGGTCCAGTCCTCGGGCCCGTACACGGATCCGCGCAGCCCCACCTCGATCGAGTGGGCCGTGTCCACGAGCCCCTCCTCGATGGCCCGGCGCATCCAGGTGCCGTGGTTGTACCGCTCATCGAAGTAGCTGTCCCAGGCGTCGGTATGGGAGTCGAAGTCGATGACCGCCACCGGGCCGCGGGCGCGTGTCGCGCGCAGGTGCGGCAGGGTGCAGGCGTGGTCTCCGCCGATCAGGATGGGGATCACGCCGGCATCGACTAGGGGCGCCACCGCCGCCTCGATCCGCCGGTAGCTGCGCTCGGTGTATCCGGGCACGATCGCCACATCCCCGTGGTCGATGCAGGACAGGACCTCGAACGGGCTCACGTCAAGATTCGGGTTGTACGGCCGCAGCATGACCGACGCCGCGCGGACAGCGTTGGGCCCGAACCGGCCGCCGACGCGGTAGGTCACGCCCGTGTCGAACGGGACCCCGATGATCGCGACGTCGACCTTGTCGAGGTCCTTCACCCACGGCAGCCGGGCGAACGTCGACGGCCCGGTGAAGCGGGGGGACTGGAGCGAGTCTTCGGGCGTGTAGCGGGGCATCGGTCCTCCTCGCGGTGGTCGACGAGCTTCGACCACGGTCGCCGGGGGTCGACGCCCACCGCTCCCGACCGGCGGCATTGCGGCCGAGCCCGCACCCCGTCATTCCGGCGCGCCCGCCGGGCGAACTGGGCGGCCCGGCGGTTGACGCTCAGAATACGCTGACCCAATCCACGGATCCGCAGGAGGCGCAGACGCCGACCGAAGCCGATGGCCGGCGCTGGATGGAGGTCGCGATCGAGGAGGCCCGGATCGGGCGCGACTAGGGCGGCGTGCCCATCGGGGCTGCGCTCGTGGCCGACGGCCGGCCCTTGGGCGCCGGGCACGACCGGCGCGTCCAGAATGGGAGTGCAATCCACCACGGCGAGACGAACGCGCTCGAGGTCGCGGGCAGGCTGCCCTCCTCGGTCACACGCGCGCCACGATGTACACCATGCTGTCGCCCTGCGACATGTGCACCGGTGCCATCCAGATGTACAGGATTCCGCGGGCCGTGATCGGCGAGAACCGGACCTTCCGGTCGCCCGGCGAGGCCCACCTGCGCTCCAGGGGCGTGGAGGTCATCAACCTCGATCTTCCCGAGCCGAAGGCGCTGATGGACGGATTCATCGCCAACCGGCCCGACGTCCGGAACGAGGACACCGGGGAGGAGTAGCCCCGCCGGCGACGAATCCGCTGCTGGGCCGCCGTTCAGGGCTGGGCAGCCCTAGATCGCCGACGCGTGCGTCTCACAGGGCGTGTCTGTCCGCCCGGGCGGCTCGAGCGGTTGTCAAACGCGCCCCGGAACAGGCCAGCGAGGACGGTCCAGCTTGCCTAGAATGCGGGTCTCGGCCAGCGGCACGGGCCGTCGGCGGGTCGGCCCGTTCAGACGGGACGGTTTCGAGGAGGAGGTACTCCATGCGAATCCGCACTCGCCCGATCGTCGGGCTGCTCGCGTCGATCGTCCTCGTCTCAGCCTGCGGAGGCTCCACCGCACCCTCGGCCAGCCAGGCCCCGGCGAGCCAGGCCCCGGCGAGCCAGGCGGCGTCGTCGGCACTCGCGGCAGGCACCGAAGGTGCCGACCTCGGCACCCAGACGAGCGACCAGGCCCTGTGCACCAACCCCACCGCCGCGGCTGGGACGGCGCTGACCGTCGCCAGCTACGGCGGAGCCTACCAGAAGGCCCAGCGCGACGGCTGGTTCACACCCTACGCCAATGCCACGGGCGTGAAGTTCACCGAGAGCGAGGACTCATCGAACGCGACGATCAAGTCGCAGGTCGAGTCCGGTCAGGTCACCTGGGACGCGGTTGATGTCGGCAACGACTTCGGCCTCAACGTCAACAGTGACCTGCTCGAGCCGCTCGACTACACCAAGATCCCGGGCTCGGAAGTCCTGCCGGGCTTCGCGGGCAAGTACCGAGTCGCCGACATCACCTACGGCGTCGTGCTCGCCTACCGGACCGACATGTTCAACGGGCAGGCCCCGCAGGGCTGGGCCGACTTCTTCGACCTACAGAAGTTCCCCGGCAAGCGCGGCATCTACGACTACTCGGCCGGTGGCGTGTACGAGATCGCACTCATGGCCGACGGTGTTGCGCCCGCAAACCTCTACCCGCTCGACATCCCGCGGGCCGAGAAGAAGCTCGACACCATCAAGGACTCGATCGTGTGGTGGCCGGGCGGCGCCAAGAGCCAGGAGCTCATCGACTCCGGCGAGGTGTCGATGGCCCTGATGTGGAACGGCCGCGCCTGGAGCGCCAAGAACGTCGACAACAAGCCGGTCGAGATCCAGTGGAACCAGCAGATCCTGACCGCCGACTACTGGGTGGTGCCCAAGGGCACGCCCAACAAGGACGCGGCCATGAACTTCATCGCCTGGACGCTGTGCAAGCAGAACAACGCGGCCCCGTCCAACGAGATCCCCTACGGCCCCACCAACAAGCTTGCCCAGGCGAACCCGACCAAAGTCAAGGACCTGGCCGCCTCGAACGTCAACAACACAACGGCGTACTTCGACGACGCCTGGTACGCCGCAAACGCCAAGGCCGTCGACGACGCCTACAACGCCTGGAAGACCCAGTAGCCCGGCGCCGGACCAGCGGTAGCCGGACGATGACCACCGCACCCGCGTCGGTGCCGGGGCGAGGGGGCGGCAAGCGCGGCCCCCTCATCTCCCGCTGGGGTGCGCTGGCCGTGCCGCTGCTCGTCTTCCTGGTCATCGCGTTCGTGCTGCCGATGGCCCTCATGGTCATCCGCAGCGTGACCGACCCGCCCAACGTCGGCCTCGGCAACTACGTCGAGTTCTTCGGCTCCGAGGCCGACATCCACGTCCTGTGGAACACGTTCTACATCGCGGGTGTGGTGACGATCTGCTGCCTGCTCGTGGGCTATCCGTACGCCTATCTGATGGTCATCGTCCCTCAGCGCGTCTCCGGCGTGCTGCTGGTGGCTGTGCTGGTTCCGTTCTGGTCGAGCCTGCTGGTCCGCACCTTCGCGTGGGAGATCATCCTGCGCGACACCGGGCTTATCAACAGCACCCTCAAGGCGCTGGGCCTCATCACCCAGCCGCTGCCGCTCGACCGCAACACCTTCGCCGTGTCCCTGGGCATGACGCAGATCCTGCTGCCGTTCATGGTTCTGCCCCTGTTCACCGTGATGCAGCGCATCGACCCGGAGTTGACGCGGGCTGCAGCCAACCTGGGCGCCCCGCCGGTGCGGGCGTTCCGGCGGGTGTTCCTGCCGCTCTCCTACCCGGGCGTCTTGGCCGGGTCTCTGCTCGTGTTCGTGCTGGCGCTCGGCTTCTACATCACGCCCGCCATCCTGGGCAGCCTGCGCGAGACGATGATCAGCAAGTTCATCGCCGACCAGATTCAGACCAGGCTCGACTGGGGTCTCGGAACGGCCATGGCGGTGATCCTGATGGCGATCACCCTGGTCGTGCTCCTGATCGCGTCCCGGTTCGTGAAGCTGCGCGACGTGTACGGCGCGCTGGGCGAGGAGTGATCCTCCCGTGACCGACAGCTGGCGGCACCCCAACCGCGTCGCGCTCGCGATCTTCGGCGCCCTGTGCATCGTGTTCTTGGTCGGGCCGTCGCTCGTGGTCGTTCCGATGGGCTTCTCGTCGGGCCAGATCCTGTCCTTCCCGCCCCGCGGCTTTTCGCTCCAGTGGTACCAGAAGATGATCACCGACCCGGCCTGGACGTCGGGGTTCGCCAACAGCTTCATCGTGGCGGCGGGAACGGCAGCCCTGTCCACCGTGTTGGGCACGCTGGCGGCGCTCGGCTTCTCTCGCGGTCGGTTCCCCGGCAAGACGCTCGCCAACGCGCTGATCCTGTCACCCCTGGTGGTGCCCGTCGTGGTGATCGCGATCGGCATGTTCAGTCTGTTCGTGCGCTGGAAGATCACCGGCACCCCGATTGGGCTGATCGTCGCCCACACGGCTCTGGCGGTGCCGTTCGTGGTGGTGAGCGTGTCAACCAGCTTGCGCACCATCGATCGCAACCTGGAGGCGGCTGCCGCCAACCTGGGGGCCAGCCCGGTCAGGGTGTTCCAGCGGGTCACGCTGCCGCTGATCATGCCCGGCGTGTTCGCCGGCGCCCTGTTCGCCTTCCTGACCTCGTGGGACGAGGTCGTCGTGGCGATCTTCGTGACGACGACGAAGTTCCGGACGCTGCCCCCGATCATGTGGGAGCAGTTCCGCCAGGTCATCGACCCCACAGTCGCCGCCGTCGCCACCACGCTGCTGGCGATCACCTCCATTGTGCTCACGCTGGCCGTCGTGGTCCGCCGCCAGGCACCGGTCCGATGAGCGCGCACCTCGCCTCCCGCCAGCCCGCCTCGGACCGCCCGGCGCTGCACATCCACGCGCTCCGCAAGCTGTTTGGCGACGTGGCCGCCGTGGACGGCGTGGACCTGACCGTGGCTGCGGGCGAGTTCCTCACCCTGCTCGGGCCTTCGGGCTCGGGCAAGACCACCACCCTGCGGATGATCGCCGGCTTCACCGTGCAGTCGTCTGGGGCGATCCAGATCAACGGCACGGACGTGTCGACCACACCGCCGTACAAGCGCGACGTGGGCATGGTGTTCCAGAACTACGCGCTGTTCCCGCACATGACCGCGGCCGAGAACATCGCGTTCCCGCTCGAGATGCGCAAGGTCCCGAGGCCCCAGATCACGCAACGGGTCGCCGAGGCGCTCAAGCTGGTCAAGCTCGAGGCTTACGGCCCGCGCTACCCGCGCCAGATGTCGGGTGGCCAGCAGCAGCGCATCGCGCTCGCCCGGGCCGTAGTGTTCCAGCCCCGGCTGCTGCTCATGGACGAGCCCCTGGGCGCGCTGGACAAGAAGCTGCGCGAAGCCCTCCAGCTCGAGATCATGCACATCAGCCGGGAGCTGGGCGCCACGGTGCTCTACGTGACCCACGATCAGGAGGAGGCTCTGGTTATGAGCGACCGGATCGCCATCTTCCACGAGGGCAAGATCGAGCAGTTGGGCACGGGCGAGGACCTCTACGAGCGACCGGCTTCGCTCTTCGTGGCCGACTTCATCGGCGAGTCGAACATCCTCTACGGCACATACGAGGCGGGGCCGGACGGCGGGTTCGTGAGCGCGGACCTTGGCCGTTGGCGCGTGTCGCCGGAGTGGGCCGCCAGGGCCCGCCTCGCCAGCGGCGCCACCGCGGCGCTCGTCGTCCGTCCCGAGCGTCTGCACTTCGCGGCCCGAGACGCAGACGCGCCAGCGCGCCGCAACGCCGTCGCGGCCACGGTGACCGACGCGCTGTACCTGGGCTCCACACGCAGGTACGAGCTCCGCCTGGCCAGCGGCCAGCAGGTCGGCGTTCGCGAGCAGTTGGGGCGCGACGAGGGGGACTGGCGGCCTGGCGACGAAGTCCAGCTCACATGGAGCCTCGGCGCGGGCGTTCTGGTCGCCGGGCGGGAACTGCCGGCTGACGGGTAGGCTGCGCCCCGCCGGACGCCGAGCGATGGCAGGGCAGGCCGCGCGCCCTGCCGAGCGTCAGCCCGTCACCAGCTCCGGCGGCAGCAGGTAGCGCAGCGTTCCCTCGCCCGGCGCCACCTCGTCGCCCGCGAAGTCCACCCGGGCGAGCGCTGCCTTGCGCATCGGGATCGGCCCCGTGCCGATACACTCGCCAAGCAGCTCGGAGAAGTCCGGGTCGTGGCCCACCAGGCAGGGCCGATACGCCGGGCCGGCGTCGTCGAGGATGGCGTTGACCGCGGCTGTGTCGATGGCGCCCCCCAGCCGGTCGTCCACCACCACCCTGACCCGGTTGCGCATCGCCTTGGCGACGACCTCGGCCGTCTGGAGGGAGCGCAGCTTGGGCGAGCTGATGAACAGGTCCGGCGGCTCGTCGATCACCGCCAGCAGGCCGCCGAGGTCCTTCGCCTGGCGGCGGCCCTTCTCGGACAGCGGGCGCGAGTCGTCGTCGCCCTCCCAGCGGGCCGGGTCGCCGGCGTGCGCGTGGCGGAGCAGGTGCAGCGCGATCATCGGTCCTCCGCGGCCCGGCCTTCCACCCCGGCCCAACGCCGCGAGTGTAGAGCCCAGCTCAGGGGTTGAGGTCCTCCACCTCGCCGGAGGCCAGGAACACGATGTCCTCGGCGATGTTCGTGACCCGGTCGCCGATCCGCTCGAGGTAGTGGGCGGCGAACAGGATGCGCGTGCACGGGTCCACGTTCGCCGGGTCGGCGCGCATGAGGTCCAGGCAGTCGGCGAAGATCGCGTGGTAGAGGTCGTCCACCTCGTCGTCGAGCTTGGCCACCTCGCGGGCCCGGTGCTCGTCGATCTCGACCAGCGCCCGGATGATCCCGCGCACCTGCTCGGCGACGCGGTCGCCCAGCTCGGGCAGCTGCACGTAGTCCTTGATCGGGGCGAACGGCGCCAGCTTGCGCGCCTGCTTGGCGACCGAGCCCGCGTGGTCGCCCATGCGCTCGAGCTCGTAGCTCACGTGGTCGAGCGTGAGCAGGTAGCGCAGGTCTCGGGCCACCGGTCCCTGCGTGGCGATGACGGCGGCGATCATCGCGGTCGCCTTGCGCTGCACCTCGTTGATCAGGCGGTCGTCGATGATGACCTTGAGCGCCGCGTCGGCGTCGTGGGACACCAGCGAGTCGATGGCGGCGCGGATCTGCGCCTCCACCAGCGAGCCCATCCGCAGGATGTTGTCCTTCACCTCGGCCAGCTCGTGGTCGTAGGTGGTGCGCGTGAGGTGGGCTGGCATGCCCATTGTCGGTGGCTCGGGCGCCGCGTCTGTCTCCGCCAGCGAGGCGTTCGCCTCATCCACCGATGTCGCGAGCGGACGCTCGATCTCGTCTGTCATCTGGCCCTCCGGTCTCAGCCGAACCGGCCGGACACATAATCCTCGGTCAGGCGCTCCCGAGGGTTGGTGAAGATCTGGGCCGTCTCCCCGACCTCCACCAGGTACCCGGCCCGGTCATCGCCCATCATGAAGAACGCGGTCGCGTCGCTCACCCTCGCCGCCTGCTGCATGTTGTGGGTCACGATCACGATGGTGTAGTCATCGCGGAGCTCGCTGATCAGCTCCTCGATCTTCAGGGTGGCGATCGGGTCGAGGGCCGAAGCGGGCTCGTCCATCAGGACGACCTCCGGCTCGACGGCGATGGCCCGGGCGATGCACAGCCGCTGCTGCTGTCCGCCGGACAGCGCCCCGCCGGGCATCCGGAGCTTGTCGCGCACCTCGTCCCACAGCGCGGCGCGCCGCAGGCTTCGCTCGGCGACCTCCTCGAGCAGGCGCCGGTCGCGGATCCCGGCCAGCTTCAGCCCGGACACCACGTTGTCGAAGATGGACATGGTCGGGAACGGGTTGGCGCGCTGGAAGACCATGCCGACTCGCCGGCGGATGAGCACGGGGTCGATGCCGGGTCCGTAGATGGGCCTCCCGTCCAGCGTGACCGACCCCTCCACGCGAGCATGGGGGGTGACCTCGTGCATCCGGTTCAGGCATCGGATCAGGGTCGACTTGCCGCAGCCGGACGGACCGATGATCGCCGTGACCGTGTTGGGTCGCACGGAGAACGAGATGTCGCGCAGGACGCGGTGCTCCCCGTAGTAGGCCTCGAGGTGCTCGATCTCCACCCCGACGCCTTGCGCCGATGCCTCGGATGCCTGCGATTTCCCGGAAGCCTCGGCCGGCGGCCGCGTCGGGGACTGCAACTCTTTCACGGTGGTCACGAATCTACCTCCCCGTGGTCGCGCGGCGGCGGAGGGCTAGGCGCGTCAGGAGCGAGAAGAGCAGGACGACGAGCACGAGCAGCAGCGAGGCAGCCCAGGCCTGCTGGTGCCACGAGGCGTACGGGCCGCTGGCATACACCCAGATGCGCAGCGGCAGCGCATCCATCGGCTCGCCGAGCGAGGTGGTGATCGTCCGGTTGCCCAGCGCAGTGAAGATCAGCGGGGCGGTCTCGCCGGCGATCCGCGCGACGCCCAGCAGGATCCCGGTGATGATCCCGGCGGCCGAGGCGGGCATCACGATCCTCACGATCGTCTTCCAGGGCGGCACGCCCAGCGCATAGGAGGCCTCGCGGAGCGAGACCGGCACCAGCCCCAGCATCTCGTCGGTGATCCGCGCCACGATCGGCAGGATGATGATGGCGAGCGCCACCCCCCCGGCGAACCCGCTGAACGACCCGGCCGGCACCACGATGAGGCCGTACGCGAACAGCCCGATCGCGATCGTGGGAACCCCGGCCAGGACGTCGATCAGGAACCGGATCGCTGTGGCGCCCCGCCCCCCTGCGTACTCGCGGATGTAGACCGCCGCCAGGAGCGCCACGGGCGTTCCGATGAGGGTGCCCAGGCCGACCATGATCAGCGTGCCGAGCACGGCCGGGGCGACGCCGCCGCCGGGCTGACCGGGCGGCACCGGGATCTGGGTCAGGAGGTCCAGGTTCAGGGCCCCGAGCCCCTGGATGAGGACGAGCGCGAGCACGAGCAGCAGGGGCACCGTGGCGAGCGCTGCGCTGAGCGCGAGCAGGCCTCGCATTAGCCTGTCCGTCCAGTGGCGACGCGCGATGCTGCGTCGCGCCAGCAACTGCACGCTCGACGCGGGCACGTTCGCGCTCACGCGAGCACGCTGCGCGTCGAGGCGCCGTAGGCCACGCGCCACACCAGGAGCCGGGCCGCGGCGTTGATGAGCAGCGTGATGATCAGGAGCAGCAGCCCGATCTCCATCAGCGAGCTGCGGTAGGTGGCGGTCGTCGCCTCCGAGAACTCATTGGCGACCACGCTGGCCATGGTGTACCCCTGCGAGAACAGGGAAGCGGAGATGACCGGGGCGTTGCCGATCACCATCGTGATCGCCATCGTCTCGCCAACGCCACGAGCCAGTCCCAGGATGGCCGCTCCGATGATGCCGCTTCGGGCATAGGGGAGGACGCCCACCCGGATCGTCTCCCACCGCGTCGCCCCGAGGGCGAGGGCGGCTTCGCGCTGCGCGGCCGGGACCGCGACCACGACGTCGCGCGACACCACCGCCACCGTGGGCAGCACCATGATCGTGAGGACGACGACAGCCGGCAGGAAGCCGATCCCGATCGGCGTGCCGCCGAAGACCGGCAGCCAGCCCAGGGTGTCATGGAGCGGTTTCTCGACATAGTCGCGGAGGACCGGCGAGAGTACGTAGATCCCCCACAGGCCGTATACCACGCTCGGGATGGCTGCCAGCATCTCGACCATGAACCCCACTGGCTGCGCGATCCAGGCCGGGGCGAGCTCTGACACGAACAGCGCCACGCCCACGCCGATCAGAGACGACAAGACGAGCGCCGTGAACGAGGTCACGAGCGTGCCGTAGATGAAGGGCAACGCCCCGAAGATGCTGTGGACCGGATCCCAGGTGGTGCCCCAGAGGAACCCCAGACCGTTGTGGACGGCGCCCTCGATGGACTGGCCGGCGATTACCAGGACCAGGCCAGCGATCAGCAGCAGCACGAGCAGTGCGGCTGCCGTCACCAGTGCACGGAAGGCGGGCTCGCCGAAGCGGGGCCGTCGTTGCTCGAGCTGCAGACGGACGCTGCCGGAGCTGCCGGAGGTGGCGACCGGCGTGCTCATCGCTGGGGCTCCCGGCAGCTGGTGGTCATGGCGACTCCTGTGGAAATGTCGCGGGTCTGCATCGACAACGCCGTCCCGATGGCCGCGTACGCCCACCCCCCTGGAGGAGGAGGAGGGCGGGCGCGAGCGGCTGGCGGGATCGACGGTCGATGTCGGGGCCGGAGCTACGGGAGGACCGGCTGTCCCCCGACCGTGATCGACTTGAGGGCAGCCTCCGCCTTGGCGACGAGTCCGGGTGCCATCGCAGAGTAGTTGACGGATGCAGCCAGGGACTGCCCGTCGTGGATCCCCCACCACAGGAAGTGGACCATCGCCTTGATCTCTGCAGCCTTGTCGGCCGGGTAGTCTTTGAGCAGGAGCACCCAGGTGCTCGCGCCGATCGGGTAGGCGTTTGGGTGGTCGGCCGGAGGGTTCACGATGAGGAACCGCAGATCGGCCGGAGCGTTCGGCATGGCAGCGGCGACCGCGTCGGTCGTCGACTCCAGCGACGGCTTCACGAACGTGCCGGCTGCGTTCTTGACCGAGCCGACCGGCAGGTTGTTCTGGAGCGCGTAGGACAGCTCGACGTACCCGATGGCGCCCGGCGTCTGCGTCACGATCGCCGTCACGCCTTCACTGCCCTTTCCGCCGGCGCCGACGGGCCAGTTGACGGACGTGCCGCTGCCCACCTGGGACTTCCACGTGCTGCTGACGCCCGACAGGAAGGACGTGAAGTTGTACGTTGTGCCGGACCCGTCGCTGCGGTGAGCCACGGTGATGTCCGTGTTGGGCAGGGTCACGCCCGGGTTGTCAGCTGCGATCGCCTGGTCGTTCCATTTCGTGATCGTGCCCAGGTAGATTCCGGCGATCGTGTCAGGGCTGAAGTTGAGTGCCTGGCTCATGTCGGGCAGGTTGTAGGTGATGGCGACGGCCCAGTGGATCATCGGGATGTTGAGGACCGGAGCGCCGACGGCCTGCTCCTGCTGGTCGGTCATCGCGACGTCCGAGGCGCCGAAGTCGACGGTCTTGGCCGTGAACTGGGAGATTCCGCCTCCGGAGCCGATCGACTGGTAGTTCACCGACACGCCGGGCGCGACGTTCTTCTGGTAGGCGTCGGCGATCGTCGAGAGGAACGGGAAGATCGCGGTCGATCCGGCTCCGGTGATCTGGGCTTGGTCTGCCTTGCCGATGTCAGTCGGGATGCCCCCGGTCCCCGTCGAGGGCTGCGTGGACGGGGCGGCTCCGCTCGGGGCCGCCGAAGAGGCGCCAGTCGAGGCTGCGGCTGCGGGGCTGGAGCTGCTGCTTCCGCAGGCCGCGACCGCCATGGCCGCGGCGAGGGCCAGCGCACCGACGCGCGTGGCAGGGGTAGCGATCAACGTTCTTCCTCCTGCGGGGCCCGGCCCGGCCGAGCCCTGGGGCTCTGGGTGTCGTTCTCCGGTCGCCAAGGTCGAGCCGGGCGGTGAACGGGCGATGTTCCGCCTGTTAAGTCGCGGTTAACGGACGGGATCACCTCGGGGCGGGGTCGAGCCGGTAGCCGATGCCGCGCACGGTGACGAGCGTCACGGGCCGATCGGGATCGGGCTCGATCTTGGAGCGCAGCCAGCGCACGTGGACGTCCACGGTCCGGCCGCCGCCGTGCGGGGTGCCCCAGACGCGGTCGAGCAGCTCGGCCCGGGTGTAGGCGCGTCGGGGGTGCGCTGCGAGGAGCGCCAGCAGGCCGAACTCCTTCGGCCGCAGGTGCACCACCTCGCCACGCCGGCGCAGCTCATGGGCCCACGTGTCGAGCTCGTACCCGTCCCCGAAACGGAGGATGCCTCCTGAAGTGGATCGGCCGCGCGCCCGGGCGTCCTGGAGTGCCAGCCGCCCGACGAGCTCGTCGAGCGGGACTGTGGAGGCGAGCGCGTCGTCGAACCCCGAGGCCAAGGCGTCCAGGCGGGCGTCCACGGCCGCGGGCGGGGCGATCAGCACCGCGCGCATCGAGGGTCGCCGGCGACGCGAATCGGCCACGGCCTGGATCTCGGTCGCACCCGCCGGCGGCCGGCTGCAGACCACCACCCTTGGGCGGAGCGTCGCGAGCAGCTCGCGGAACCGCGCCGGATCGGCGACCACGACGACCGCGATGCCGGTGACGCGCGAGCCGAGCACGACGGCGGGGCCGTCGGCCGCGAGCACGAGCCAGGCCGCCGACGGGGCGGGCTCCACCGGCGGGAACGGGACGCGCCCGCCGGGGTTCGACCGCGACGTCATCGCCATGGCGGGAGGCTCGGCCCCGGGCGTCAACGGGGCATTCCGGCGTCGTTAACGCGCCGTCAACCGACGATCGGCCGCCCGCGAGATGCGAACCGGCGACACCGGATCCGCAGACCTGCGGCAGACTTGGCGGGCACGGATTCGCCGGCGGCAGCCACGGGGGCAGAGGGGCAAGGAGCGTTCGATGACCGATTCCGACGAGCGCGCGGAGGGGATCCCGGCCAATCGTGCGCTCACGCTGGCAGTCGACGCCGATCGGGCAGCGAGGCTGGTCGCGAAGGTCGAGGCGAAGGCCGTGAAGGCCGTGCAGCGGGCGGCCCGGGTCGAGGCGAAGGCAGTGGCAAGGGCGGCGGCGGCTGCCGACAGGGCCGCGAAGAAGGCCGTCAAGGCTGCGGCCAGGGCTGACGCCCGTGCCGTCCGCGCGGTGCGCAACGTGGAGCGGACGGCCGCCAAGGCCGAGGCGAGGGCCCAGAAGACGCTCCAGCGCGAAGCGCGGGCGATGGCGAAGGCAGCGCGGAAGGCCAGCGCGGCCTCAGGGGACGTCGAGGGCCCCCAGTCGCCCGCGGTGGCGGCGGCGACCGCCGCGCTCCAGGAGGCGGCGGCGCTCCTGCGGCACGGCACTCGTCCGGGGGGCGAGGCGGCTGAGGTCCCCGAGGAAGCGGAGCTTCCGACGCTGCGGGCCGATGCGGCGGAGGTCGTCGAGGCCGTCGCCGAACCCGAGCCGCAGCCCGCGGCCGAGGCCGAACCCGAGCCGCAGCCCGCGCCCGCGCCGGAGCCGGAGCCGGCGGCCGAGGCCGAGGAGCCGGTGACCTGGGAGGGCGAGTACGAAGAGGAGATGAGCCTCGAGGAGGCGCCGGAAGGACTCGAGGGCGGCGACGAGATGGAGCTGGTCGACGAGGCTTCTCCCGAG
>JAKAMV010000632.1 GCA_021812735.1 Chloroflexota bacterium
GGGCGCGCGCGCCGCCGAGATGAACGACGCGCGACGGCGCTATCGCCCCTCGCGGCCACCGCCCCCGGCGGTGCGGCGGTCCGGTGCCGCCGCCACCACCGCGCCGCCACCTTGGCGGCAGTAGGTCTGCGATCGCGCCTTCCGCTCAGCCCACGACGTCGCGCCGCGCTCGCGGGCACGCCGCCAGCCACGGCCGTAGCGCTTCTTGGTCGCCGTCCCTCTCAGAGTCGCCCCCATCCGCACGCACCTCGAACTGCGAGTATCGCTGCTGCGACGTGCCGCCCGGCGTGCGGGTCTCCCCGCCGGGCTTGGAGCGACCGCACGGGCGCGGAGTCGCGCCCCGAATCGTGGCGCTCCTGAGCGCCCAAGACAAGTGCCCCCCATCAGGGTTGGCTGCGCCTTCCGACGCCCGCATCAGCGAACGCTTTCGCCGTCGCTGCCCACGGCGGCCGCGAGCGCCAGCATCTGCCGGTGGGAATACGCGGGACTTTCCGGGCGCGTCAGCTGGCCCAGCACGTCGATCGGCAACTCGTTGATGATGGCGTGGTTCGGGTTGAAGAGCATCCGCTCATCCAGCGCGAGCCCGAAGGCCGATCCCTCCCGGACCGCGTGGTATAGGTTGCGTGGCCGCACCGCATCGCCCACGGTGACCACCGGGACGCCGGCCGCGCGCAGCTCGTCGAACAGGCCGTGGACCGGACGCGTGTGACAGCTCACGATGTCGTCCACTTCAAGGGTCGTGCGGCGGAAGGCCCGATCTTCGAGCCCCACGGCACCGGCGCGCACCTCGCGGACCGTCGTCTCCGTGATGACCGTGACCGGGTATTTGTAGGGGCGGGAGTGGAGGACCTCGGCGTCGGACTGCGCGAAGCGCTTGCGCAGCACGTACATGTGGATGACTTCGCATTCTGCGGCGAACTCGCGCTTCTCGGTCACGATCGTCACCTGCTTGCCGATATTCGCAAGGAACGCCGCCGTGTCGGCCGCAGCGTAGTGATCGCCCCAGAGCAGCACGCGCGTCCCCAGCTTGTGTAGGCGCCGGCCACCCGGGTAGCACTCACAGGCGATCTTGGGACAGGCCATCGCGGCCTCGAACGGCACCACGCGCTCGCGCTCCCCGAGCACGTCGGGCACGTAGGAGACGGCACCCGTGGCGTTCAGCACGACCTCGAACTCGCGCAGTTCAGCGACCGTCGGCGCGTGGTTGAGCCGGATCTCCACGCGCAGGTCGAGCAGCTGGTTGCGGATCCAGTCCAGATACCAACGCATCTTCTCCTTGCCAGGCACCAGGCAGCAGAAGAGGAGCGCCCCGCCGAGTTCTCCCGCTTGCTCGAAGAGCGTGACCTGATGCCCGCGCTCGGTCGCGATGCGCGCCGCCTCCATGCCGGCCGGCCCGCCCCCCACGACCGCCACCCGCACCGGGCGGGAGGTCCGCCCCATCTCGGCGTACGCCGGGTTACCGCACGCGGGGTTGATCGAACAGGCGATCTCCTTCTTGGCCATCAGCGACTCCTGCCAACAACCGCCCAGACAGGAGATACAGCGGCGGATCGACTTGACCCGGCCGTACTGCGCCTTCACTGGCCAGTACGGGTCGGCGAGCAGCTGACGGGAGAGGCCAACCAGGTCGGTCCTGCCCTCCGCGAGGATCTGCTCGCAGTACTCGGGATCGCGCAATGAGTGGCTGATGATGACCGGGATCCGGACCGCCCGCTTCACCGCCTCGGCAGCGTAGACGGACCAACCCTGCGGATACTGCATCGGATCGAAGCCGGCTCCCGGGCTCTCCTGGATCCCCATGCTGAGGTCGATCGCGGCGCAGCCGGCGCGTTCGAGCACCCGCGCGATCTCGACGCCCTCCTCGAGTGTGCGGCCACCGGGCACCCATTCCTCGAACGAGTACCGCACGAGGACGGGGAACTCCGCACCGCACTTCTTGTGGATCTGGTCGATGATCGCGAGCGGGAACCGCATGCGGTTCTCGAAATCACCGCCGAAGCGATCGGTGCGGCGGTTCAGGAGCGGGCTCATGAACTCCGAGAGCAGGTACCCGTGCGCGGCATGCAGCTCGACCGCGTCGAAGCCCGCCTGTTTGACCCGCCAGGCCGCCTCCGAAAACAGGTCGATCAGCTCGAGGATCTCCTCGGTCGTCGCGGCGCGAACGGGCTTGCCCTTCTCCTCGGCGTTCTCGTAGACGATCTCGTGGCCGGCCGACCAGGGCAGTTTGAGGACCCGATCGTTGGCGCCGAGCGTGTTGTAGCGCGGGATCGCGCACTGGCGTCCCGGGTGTTGCAACTGGACGGCACACCGTGCTCCATAACGATGCATGCTCTCGGCCAGGCGGGCGAGTCCTGGGATGTAGTTGTCACCGTCGGCGACGAGACAGGTCACGGTGGGGCGACCGGTCCGCATGTCCGGTGTCGTCGCGCCGACGATGACGAAGCCCGTGCCGCCGCGCGCGATCTCGGCGTGATGGTGGATGTCCCGCTCGCTCACTTCACCGTCCGCGTGCGAGGAACTGATGTCGGTGGGGACGTGGACGATGCGGTTGGGGAGCTCCAGGTGGCCGAGCTGGATGGGACTGAAGAGATGCGGGAACTGCGCCATGGTCGTACCTCCTGGGCCCTCGGCCGTGCGCGGGAGGCCGGCGTGCCGGCGCCCGACGGACCGCTGCGGACTGCGCCCGGTCCGAGTCTGGGGCGGGCGCGGCGCGGCGACAATGTCAAGAGCGGCCGAGAAACTGGCAGGAATGGCTGCCCGGTCCCCGGACGGACCGGGTCGGGCCACGGGACGGCACGCCGGCCCGGCGGCCCGGCGGCCCGGCGGCACGTGGCCGACCGTGCGCTCCCGCGGGCCCTGGGATGGAGCTGCTTTCGATCCATCCGGCTCTGCCGGCAAGCGCCCGGGACGTTCAGCATCGCGGGCAGCGTGACGGCAGTCGGGCGGCGAGTCCCGGCGCGGCTGCCCATCGCGCACCAGTGAGGGCTCCCCCGTGGCCGTGTTCTTCTGGCACCACGACCTCGACCCGGACTTCCCGCTCTCGGTGCTCGAGCACGAGACCCGTGGCGGTCAGGACCGTATGCACTGGCACGATTACCTGGAGATCGCGCTCTGCCTCGAGGGCCGCGGCCGCTTCTTGTTCGGCCGCCGGGCGTACCCGATCGAAACGGGCGACATCTTCTTGGTCGACAACGCCGAACCACACGTCGGCATTGGCGAGCCGACCGGGTCGCTCCGCCTGCTCCTGGTGCTATTCCGACCCGAGCTGATCACCGCGCCGGGATGCCGCACGTTCGACGCACAGTACCTCTCGCCCTTCTGGCATCCGGGTCGCCCCTCCGCGAACCGCATCCCGCACACGACGCCGCTGGCCACGGAACTGGCCCCCATCCTGGTCGAACTGCGGACCATCTGGGATCGGCGCCGGCGCGCGGACCGCCACCTCCTCGACGCGAACCTGCGGCGGGCGCTCGGCGTGCTGATCAGCCACGGTCGCCCGGCCGCGGCCGCCCCGGCATGGCCGTTGGACGGTCTGGCACCTGAGCAGCTGCGCCCGGTCCTGGAGTACGTCAGGCGCCACTTCCGGGAGCGCATCACGCTCGAGCGGGTCTCGGCATTCGTCCACGTCAGCCCATCGCGTGTCCGACACCTGTTCAAGGACGCCACGAGCCTCGGGTTCAAGGAGTACGTGACGAGCCTGCGGCTGGCCGAGGCGCGCCGTCTGCTCCTGAGCACGGACGTCAACGTCTCCGACATCGCGCGCAGCGTCGGCTACACGAACATCCACCAGTTCTATACGGTGTTCCGCCGCTACAGCTCGATGTCGCCCGCCGACTATCGGCGCTACTACACGCGTTCGGGCGATGACGAGCTCCTGGCGGTTCAGGCGGAGGCCAGTGGCACGGCCGGACCGCTGCGCGCGGCGGGCTGATCGGTCGCCGGCGACCCGGACCTAGACGGCCACTACCTGGTTGCGGCCGGCCCGCTTGGCCATGAAGAGGGCCACGTCGGCCGACCGCAGGAGGGCCTCCTTCGTCGGCGCGGCCCGATCGAGCGCCGCGCACCCGGCGGACACCGTCGCGTGCAGCAGGGCGCCTCCCGGCGCCGCGACGGCGCGACCCTCGAGCGCACTGCGGACCGACTCCGCCACCGCCACGGCGTCCTCGAGGCCACAGTCCTCGAGGACCACCACGAACTCCTCGCCCCCGTAGCGCGCGACCAGGTCGGAGGACCGCACCCGCTCGCGCAGGACGCCCGCGAAGACGCGCAGTACCTCGTCACCGGCCTGGTGGCCGTGCTGGCGGTTGAACGCGCCGAAGTGATCGAGGTCGAACATGATCGCGGCGAGGGACCGGCCGGCCGGCTGTCGCCGCCAGCGCGCCAGCATGTGGTCGAGCGCCGCGTCGAAGTGACGGCGGTTGTAGAGGCCCGTCAGGCCGTCGTGGATGGCGAGCTCCGACACCTCCTCGAGGAGGTGCGCGTTCGCCACCGCCAGGGCTCCGTGGGCGCCGAGCAGGGCGATCGCCTCCAGTTCGAGGGGGCCGAACGCCCGCGGATCCGCGCGGCCGACGACGATGGCGCCGAGGACGGCCCCCTCCCGGATCAGCGGGACTGCGGCGACCGCGAGCGAGTCGTGGGGGATCCGATCGCGTGCCCAGGCGGCGTAGCGCTCACGGGGCAGATTCTCGATCACGATGAGCGTCCGGCTCGTCATCGCCCGGCCCGCCGCTCCTTCGCCCGGCTGCACGATGCTTCCGACCATCGACGGGCTGCCGCCCACCACCGCGCGCACGACGTACTGACCTGTGGTTCGGTCGAGCGTGGTCAGCGTGACGACATCGCACGACACGACAGCCCGCACGGCTTCGACCAACGCTGGCCAGAGCTGCCCGGTGTCGTGGATCGCGTTCACCGTGCGCCCGAACTCCGTCAGCGCTGCGAAGACGCGGGCCCGGTCGCGCAGGGCGAGCTGGTCGCGCCCGAGCAGCAGGGCACTCGCCAGACGGTCGGCCACCGCGAGCGCGAGCCGCAGGTCGTTCTCGCTGAGCGGCGCGGACTCCGTCGACTCGATGTCGAGCACGCCCAGCGTCTCCCCCTCGGCCCGCAGCGGCACGCAGATCTCGCTGCGCGCGTCCGGACTGTCCGCGTGGTAGTCGGGATCGCTCGACACGTCGGTCACGAACGCGGGCTCGCCCGTCCGGATCACCCGGCCGATGACGCCCACGGCGGGATCGAAGTACGGCTGCAGCGTCGGATAGCCGAGCTGGGCGCCGAGCCGCCAGTGGTCGCCTTCGCGCAGGACGAGCGTCAGGAACGCGTAACCCATCTGGCCCGACAGCTGCCGCAACACCGCGTCGAGGACCTGGTCGGTGGGGCCGGCGGTCGTCAGCAGGCGGCCCACCGCCTCGATCCCGCGCAGCGCGTCGGAGGTCCGGCGCATGTCCGTCACGTCCAGGCCGGTCCCGATGACGTGCGTCACCGCGCCGTCCGCGCCCACCAGACAGGTGATCGACCAGGCCAGGCGGCGCAGCTCGCCGCTGCGGGTCTGCCAATGGTTCTCGAACCGCTTCGGGAAGTTGCCGGCCAACAGGTCCGCCAGCGCCGCACGCGCGGCCGCCGCCTCGGATTCGGGAATCAGCAGGTCCCACAACGGACGACCCACGACTTCGGCGTACGTGTAGCCGCTCAGCCGCTCACAGGCCCGGTTGAAGCGGATGATGCGGCCACTCGCGTCGAGCACGGTGACGAGCGCCTCGGCGACATCGATGATGGCATTGACGAAGCGCTCCTGCTCCACCAGCGTCCGCTGCGCCTCGACAGCGGCGGTGATGTCGCGGCTCACCGACACGCTGCCGATCAGCTGCCCACCCTCCACGATGGGCTGGACCGCCGACTCGACCCAGATCTCCGAGCCGTCGCGCAGCCGCACGGTCCCCGAGCCGCGCCACGTCCGGCCCTCGCGCAGCGTGGCAAGGAAGCTCGCCTCGTCGGACGGCGTTGCCATCTGGTATGGCAGCAGCTCGCCGAACGGCCGGCCGACCGCCTCCGCCGCCGAGTACCCGAACAACCGCTCCGCCGACGGGCCCCAAAAGGTGACACGGTTCTCGGGATCCGTGGCGAAGACGG
>JAKAMV010000633.1 GCA_021812735.1 Chloroflexota bacterium
TATGAGCTAATGTAGGCCGAACGGCCCGTTTGTCAATCCAGATGTCCCGGCAGCGCTGGCCATCCTGGCCGGCGGGCGCGGTGACTGGGCAGCCGGATGCGCGGAGCACGCGACGAGGCTCCGGTCGGCGGCGCGCCGGCCTCAGGCCGCCGCGGGCCCGCCGTCCGCCCCGCGCAAGAGCAGGACGGGCAGCGACGACGCATGCACCACGCCCTCCGCGACGCTCCCGAGCAGCAGGTGCGTGAGGCCCCGGCGACCGTGGGTCCCCAGGACGATGAGATCCGCCCCCCACCGCTGGGCCTCGTCCAGGATGGCCCGAGCGGGGTCTCCGGCATCGGTCTCGAGGAGGACGGTGTCGAACGGCACGCTCACGTCGCCGACGGACGCCCGCGCCGCCTCGAGGATCGCGGCGCCGGATTCCCGGAGGGCCCCCTCCAGCCGCTCGATGTCGAGGAGGGCGGCGTCCGACCACGAGGCGAGCAGGACGCCGAAGTCCACCACGTGGGCGGCGCGCAGGGCGGCGCCCTGGTTGCCGGCCAGCCTGAGAGCCTCCCGCAGCGCCCGGGACGATGGGGCGCTGCCGTCTACCGCAACGAGGATCCGCTGATACATGCCAACTCCTTGATTGGGCCGCGTGGCGCCAGTCGCGCCCGCCGCCCTGGGCTGCACCCCTGCCGTTCAAGAAAAGATCTCATGGCCAACTGAGATATCGCACGGGCCAATGCGCACGGACTCGCGGCCGACCGGCCCCCGGCGACACCCGTGACGCGGCCCGTCCGGGGTTGCCGGCCTGGCGAACGGCCGGTGGGGCGGCCCCGTCGCACCGCCCGCCGCCGGGACCCAGCCTCCCTTGACCCTCAAGCCACTCGAAGCTCTACCCTCGTACCATGCGCATCGCCGAGCTCGCCCGACTGGTCGGGATCGCCCCGTCCGCCGTCCGCTGGTACGAGCAGGCAGGCGTGCTCCCGGCGGCCCGGCGGGAGGGCAACGGATATCGCGCCTACGCCGACGCGGACGTCGCCCGGCTGCGCCTCGTGGTCTCGCTCCGCCGCCTCGGCCTCGGCCCCGAGGACGCGGGCCGGCTCGCCCGGCTCTGCCTAGAGCACGGCGAGGCGGACCTCGACCTGGCGCCGCTCCTCGCCAACCTCGGCAACCAGCGCGACGCCATCGCCCGCCAGCGGGCCGACCTCGACCGGCTCGAGGCCGAGCTGCTCGATCTCGAGGGCACCATCGCGGCCGCCGGCCGTGCCAGGAGGACCACGACCATGCCCGACCACGCCCCCATTCGCGTGCTGTTCCTGTGCACGCACAACAGCGCCCGCAGCCAGATGGCCGAGGCGCTCCTGGGCCGGCTGGGCGGCGAGGACTTCTTCGTGCGCTCTGCCGGCACCGAGCAGACCCGCGTCAACCCTCTCGCCGTCCGCACGCTCGCCGAGCTGGGCATCGACTGGTCCGGCGCCCGGAGCAAGGTGCTCACCGAGTTCGTGGACCAGCCGTGGGACTATGTGATCACCGTGTGCGACCGCGCGCGCCAGGCCTGCCCCGTGTTCCCGGGCGCGGTCAACTCCCTCCACTGGGGCCTCGACGACCCGTCCGAGGTGGAGGGGACCGACGAGGTCCGGCTGGCGGCTTTCCACCGGACGGCCCACGAGATCTCCGTCCGTCTGCGCCCGTTTGTCGAGATCGCCCGCCGGGCCGCCGACCGCTGATCCGGGCCGATAGGCCCGGCTTTCACGACGCCCGGCCCGCTCAGCGGACCGCATGCCCATACGATGTTCAGCGCGCACTGAAGCGTGCCAGCACGAGGTTCCCGATGCCCCCCACCGCGTCCGCCGCCCCGGCCCGCCGCCTCAGGCTGCTCGACCGCTACCTCACGGTCTGGATCTTCGCGGCGATGGCCGGCGGCATCCTGCTCGGGGTCCTGGTACCCGGAGTGGCCCCGCTCCTCGACCGGCTGTCCGTGGGCACGACATCGGTGCCGATCGCGATCGGGCTGATCCTGATGATGTATCCGCCCCTCGCCAAGGTCCGCTACGAGGAGATCGGGCGGGTCTTCCGCGACGTGAAGGTGCTGGCCCTGTCGCTGGTGCAGAACTGGGTGATCGGCCCGCTCCTGATGTTCGCCCTGGCGGTCGTCTTCCTGCGCGACTACCCGGAGTACATGGCCGGGCTCATCCTCATCGGACTCGCGCGCTGCATCGCCATGGTCATCGTCTGGAACGACCTCGCCCGCGGCGACCCCGAGTACTGCGCCGGGCTGGTGGCCTTCAACTCGATCTTCCAGGTGCTGTTCTACTCGGTCTTCGCCTACGTGTTCATCACCGTCCTGCCGACCTGGTTCGGGCTCCAGGGCACGGTCGTGGAGATCACGATCCCGCAGATCGCGCAGAGCGTGTTCATCTACCTCGGCATCCCGTTCATCGCGGGCTTCCTGACGCGGCGCGTGCTGATCCGCCGCCGCGGCCGCGACTGGTACGAGCGCGTGTTCGTGCCCCGGATCAGCCCCGTCACGCTCGTCGCGCTGCTGTTCACCATCGTCGTGATGTTCAGCCTCAAGGCCGAGAACATCGTGGCCCTGCCGCTGGACGTCGTGCGGATCGCGGTCCCGCTGCTCATCTACTTCGTCGTGATGTTCCTCGTCACGTTCGCGATGAGCGTGCGAGCGAAGGCGACCTATGCCCAGACGGTGTCGCTGTCGTTCACCGCGGCGTCCAACAACTTCGAGCTGGCGATCGCGGTGGCGGTGGCGACGTTCGGGATCTCGAGCGGCGCGGCGTTCGCGGCGGTCATCGGCCCGCTGGTCGAAGTGCCGGTCATGATCGCCCTGGTCAACGTCGCGTTCCGGCTGGGGCGGCGCTACTACCCGCGCGAGCTGAGGGTCATCGACGCGGCGGCCTAGGGACCGGCACCGGCCGACCGGCCGGTCAGACCTCGCGGGCCGCCCCCATCGGCTCGGCAGGCGCCCGACCCTGCCGCAGCAGCGCCGCAATCGCCTGCATGGGTCCCGTCGCGTGGCGGAAGAACGCCTGGCAGCCGGCGCACAGGTAGATCAGGCCCGGCTCCCCGTCGGGCGTGTCGACGAACCGGTCCCTGGGGCGGCCGCCGTGGCAGGCCCACCGTACGTCGCAGGTGCGGCAATAGGCCGGCAGCGTGTCGCGCTTCGCCAGCCCGAACGCACGCTGGGCGTCCGATGCCACGAGCTCTGCCATCGGCGTCTCGGTGATGTTGCCCAGCCGATACCCCTCCTCGACGAAGTGGTTGCAACTGTAGAGGTCGCCGTTGTGCTCCAGCGCGAGCGCGGTGCCGCACGTCTCGGCGTGGATGCACAGCGACGGCGGCTCGCGCCCACGAGGTTGGCCAGCGTGACGTCGAACAGCCGGACGAACACCTCGCCGATGTCGCGCCGAACCCACTCGTCGAACACCGCGACCAGGAACGCGCCGTACTGGTCCGGGGTGATCGAGCGGTCGGTGACCAGGCGACCTTCCTGGCGGCAGAGCGGGCGGTCCCGCCACGACCGCCACGGCGCCTCGCGCGCGAGCCCCGGCGCTAGGCCCAGGTCGGCCAGCGGGACGTCGATCCGGGGCGCGGGCAGACGCTCGATGACCAGGATGAGCTGGAGGAACCGCGAGCCGAGGTCGTCGCGGAGGTAGCGGTAGACCTCCAACGGGTGGTCGGCGTTCGCCGCGTGGAGCGCCGTCAGCGTGTTGAACTCGACGCCGTGGGCGCGGAGGCGCTCGAGCCCGCGAAGGACGCGCTCCGACGTCGGCGCGCCGCCCCGGTCCACCCGGTAGCGGTCGTGCAGCGCCGGCGGCCCGTCCACGCTGACCCCGACGAGGAACCGGTGCTCCGCGAAGAACGCGGCGAACTCGTCGTCGATGAGCGTGCCGTTGGTCTGGATCGTGTACTCGACCTCCATCCCCGGCCGGCAGTGGCGCTCGACTAGCTCCACTGCCGGCCGAAGAAGTCGATCCCCATCAGGGTGGGCTCGCCGCCCTGCCAGGCGATGTTCACGTACGGGCCGCGCTGCGCGTCGATGACCTGGCGGACGTAGGCCTCGGGCAGGTCGTCCGCCATCCGGAAGCGGCTGCCGGGGTAGAGCATCACCTCACGGACGTCGCGCTCGGCCTCGCGACGGTGGGCCTCGTGTCCGGCGCGGTCGTGGGCTCGATGCCGGTCCGCTGGGCCGTGGCGTCGCACCGGTTCTCGATCGCCCGCCAGGAGCAGATCACCCGGGCCGACGACCGCGACATCGACCGGGACGCCGACTACGAGACGAGGCAGGAGCCGAAGGAGGGCGCCCCCGACGCGACCCTCGGCCCGCTCACCGCTGCGGTCATGTTCATCGGCCTCTCGATCTTCGCCGGCTGGCTGCTCGAGAGGGCCTGCGTGGACTCGAGAACCTGGTCACCGGCCAGGTCCGCCTGATGTCGGAGATGCCGCCGCTCCCGATGACCATCATCGGGGGATGCTCGTCCAGCTCGCGACGACCAGGATGGGCGTGGCCAGGCTGATCGACCGACGCCGCGTCAACGAGGCGCCCGGGGTTGCCCTGGACGCGCTGATCCTGACGGCCATCGGCACGATGTCGCTGGCCGCGATCGGCTCGAACCTGGCGCCGATCGTCATCCTCTCCGCAGCCGCCATCGCTTGGAGCGTGCTCGGCGTCCTTGTGATCGCGCCGCGGCTCTTCCGGGTGCGCTGGTTCGAGAACGCGATCGGCGACGTCGGCCAGTCGCAGGGCACGATCGCCACCGGGTTCATGCTCATCGACATGGCCGATCCGCGGAAGGCGACCGGGGCGTCAGAGTCGTTCGGCTACAAGCAGCTGCTGTTCGAGCCGTTCGTCGGCGGCGGGTTCATCACCGCGATGGCCGTTCCGTTCACCCACTACCTCGGCGCCCCGTGATGCCGGTGGTGTCCACCGTGGCCACGGTCGCGGTGCTGCTGGGGGCGCCCGACTCGCACGCAGGTCGCCCAGCGCCTGAGGCGGCCGACACACCTGCAGGCTGGCGCCGCCGGCACCGGCAGGTGATGATGGCCGCGACCGCGCGACGGCCGAGGCGCGTCGCGAGAAGAGGAGACCGTCCATGGCTGACCTGCGGCCCAAGCGGATCGCCGAGCTCATCGCCCCGTACCGGGTGGAGCCCGGCCGCAAGGTGCGCCTCGCCAAGGACTTCCCCACGGATGCGCCGGGGGCGTTCGGCAAGACCGGCGCGCGGCAGGCCCGCGACCTGCTCGAACGCGACGTCAGCCTGCTCGCCGAGTACCAAGAGCGCCTGGCCGCCCAGGACACGTACGGCGTGCTGGTGCTGATCCAGGCGATCGACGCCGCCGGCAAGGACGGGACCATCGGCCACGTGATGAGCGGCGTGAACCCGCAGGGCGTTGAGGTCTCGAGCTTCAAGACGCCGTCGGCCGAGGAACAGGACCATGACTACCTGTGGCGGTACGCGCGCCGCCTGCCCAGCCGCGGCTCGATCGGCATCTTCAACCGCTCGTACTACGAGGAGGTCCTGGTCGTCCGCGTCCACCCCGAGCTCCTCGCGGCCGAGAAGCTCCCGCCGGCCTCCAAGCGGGGCGGAATCTGGCGCCGTCGCTACCGCGAGATCAACGACTGGGAGCACTACCTCGCCGACCAGGGCTTCAAGATCGTCAAGCTGTTCCTCAACGTGTCCAGGGAGGAGCAGCGGCGGCGGTTCCTCGACCGCATCGACGAGCCGCAGAAGAACTGGAAGTTCTGCGCGGCGGACGCAGCCGAGCGCGCCCGCTGGGACGACTACCAGCGGGCGTTCGCGGACATGCTCACGAACACGAGCACCGACTGGGCGCCGTGGTACGTGGTCCCGGCCGACGACAAGCCGTTCGCGCGGCTCGTGGCCGCCGGCGCCATCGCCCACGCGCTGGTCGAGATCAACCCACGCTATCCGAAGGTCAGCGCCGAGGCGAGGGCCGCCCTGGAGCGGGCGCGCGCGGAGCTCATCGCCGAGGACCCGGGTGGCGAGGACGCGCCGGTCGCGGATGACGGCCCGGCGCCGGACGGGGACCCGGCGGACGAACCCCGCAAGCGGGGCAAGACGAAGGGCCACAAGAAGGCGAAGCGCTAGACGGTCAGCCA
>JAKAMV010000634.1 GCA_021812735.1 Chloroflexota bacterium
CGTCCCCCGTCGGGCACACGCTCGAGCGGCCGGCAGCGATCCGGGTGGAGCTCGTGGGCGCCTGACGCCTCGGGTCGCGGCGGGGAGCGCTATCGTGCACACGACCATCTCCGCCGCGACCGCACCCAGGCTCCGATGAGCCAGCATCCCCGCGCCGGCCAGCCCGCCGCCGCGTCCGACCTCGTGGACATCCCGGCCCTGCTGCGGGCTTTCGAAGAGCTGCGTCCCGACCCCTCCGAACCCGCCCAGCGCGTGGCGTTCGGCACCTCGGGCCACCGCGGGTCCGCGTTCCGGCGGGCGTTCAACGAGCTCCACATCCTGGCCACCACTGAGGCGATCTGCCGCTACCGCGCGACGCGGGGCTACACCGGGCCGCTGTTTATCGGCCGCGACACCCACGCCCTCTCGGAGCCCGCGTGGCGGACCGCGCTCGAGGTGCTGGTCGCCAACGGCGTGGACGTGCGGGTCGATGCCGAGGACGGCTACACGCCCACCCCGGCCGTCTCGCACGCGATCCTCGTGGCGAACCGCGACCGCGGCGCCGGGCCGGCGGGCCTTGCCGACGGCATCGTCGTCACCCCGTCGCACAACCCGCCCGACGACGGTGGCTTCAAGTACAACCCGCCCAACGGCGGCCCGGCCGACACCGACGTGACCCGCTGGATCCAGGACGAGGCGAACCGGATCCTGGCGGCCTCGGGCTCGGACGGGCTCGACGGCGTGCGGCGCCTCCCCTTCGAGCGGGCGCGGGCGCAGGCGGTCGGCTACGACTTCCGCGGCACGTACGTGGAGGACCTGGCCAACGTCATCGACATGGCGGCGATCGCCGCGTCGGGCCTGCGGCTGGGCGTGGACCCGCTGGGTGGCGCCTCGGTGGCCTACTGGGGCCTGGTCGGCGAGCACTACGGCCTCGACCTCACGGTGACGAACGAGCGCGTCGATCCCGCGTTCGGCTTCATGACCCTCGACTGGGACGGCAAGATCCGCATGGACCCGTCGTCGCCGTTCGCGATGGCGGGCCTGGTGGGGCTGCGCGACCGCTTCGACATGGCGATGGGCAACGACGCGGACGCCGACCGCCACGGGATCGTGGTGCCCGGTGCCGGGCTGATGAACCCGAACCACGTGCTCGCGGCCGCGATCTCATACCTGTTCGGCGGCGGCCGGGACTGGGACGCCCGGGTGGCGGTCGGCAAGACGCTCGTCTCGTCCTCGATCATCGACCGGGTGGTGTCCTCGCTGGGCCGCCAGCTGGTCGAGGTCCCGGTGGGCTTCAAGTGGTTCGTCGACGGCCTCGGGGACGGGTCGATCGGGTTTGGCGGCGAGGAGAGCGCCGGCGCATCGTTCTTGCGTCGCGACGGCACGGTGTGGACCACCGACAAGGACGGGCTGATCGCGGACCTGCTGGCGGCCGAGCTGACCGCGAAGCTGGGCAAGAACCCGGCCGAGGTGTACGCGGAGCTCACAACGATGTTCGGGGCGCCCGCCTACCGCCGGGTTGACGCGCCCGCCACCCCCGAGGCCAAGGCCGCGCTTTCGCGCCTCTCGCCGTCGTCGATCACCGCCGAGAAGCTCGCCGGCGACCCCATCACGGCCAAACTCACCCGCGCTCCGGGCAACGGCGCGCTGATCGGCGGGCTCAAGGTGACCACCGACTTCGGCTGGTTCGCGGCCCGGCCGTCGGGCACGGAGAACGTGACCAAGCTGTACGCCGAGTCCTTCATGGGCGAGGACCACCTGGCGCGCATCCTCGACGAGGCCCAGGCGATCATCGCGGCGGCCTCGTAGGGCCAGTCGCGGGTCGGCGCCTCGGGTCGCGCCTGGCTAGACGGACCCCTGCGCCGCGGCATTCGTTGGATTGGGCGCGGCCTCGGGCAGGCCGCGCAGGCCCGGGATCGGCGAGCGCACCAGCCACAGCACGCCCAGCGATCCCCCGATGGTCACGACGAACAGCGTCTCGCGGACGCCGATGACGCCCCCCAGCAGCCCGCCGAGGATCGCGCCCACCGGCCGGATCCCGTAGTTGACGAAGCGGAACGCGCCCATCGCCCGGGATCGGATGGCGCCCGGCGTCCGGGCGGCGAGGACCGCCCCGACGTTGATGTCGAGGATCTGCACGCCGAGCCCGGCCAGGAACTCGACCGCGAACAGCATCGCGATGACGGCCTCGGACGGACCGCTGACCAGCGGCACCAGGATGATCGGGACCGGGAACAGCACGCAGCCCAGCGTGAATGCCCCGCCCAGGCCGAGCCGCACGCCGACCCGGGAGGCGATGACCGCCCCGGCGACGCCGCCAATCGCCCCGGCGCCGAGGGCCGCCCCGAGCACGCCCGGGCTCACCCCCAAGATCGTCGTGACGTACAGGATGAAGAGTGCCTGGAAGCAGAAGTTGAACAGGTTGATCGTCGCGACCGACAGCAGGATCGGGCGCATGATCGGGTCGCGGAAGATGAACAGCAGCCCGGTCGACAGCCGTGAGCGCAGCGACTCCTCGACGATCTCAACCGCCGGCTCGTCGGCGCGGATGCGCCCGAGGAACAGCGCTGACCCGACAAAGGACAGGGCGTCCGCGAGCAGCGCGATCGGCGCGCTCAGCAGCTGGACGAGGACACCCGCCAGGGCGGGGCCGCCCACGTGTGCGAGCGCGCGGCTCCCGGAGAACAGCGAGTTTGCCTGGACGAGCGCCTCGCGCCGGACCACTGCCACGAGCAGCGTGTTCCACGAGATGTCGAACACGACGGCCATCGAGCCGGTCAGGAATCCGACGACGTAGAGCTGGGGCATCGACAGGGCGTGCGCCAGGTAGGCGAGCGGGATGCTGGCGATCAGCGCCGCGCGGGCGATGTCCGCAGCGATCATCAGGCGCCGGCGATGGCGAACCCGGTCCAGCCACACGCCGGCCGGCAGCGAGAACAGCAGGTGCGGCAGCAGGCCCACCGCGAGCAGCGTGCCCATCTGCGTCGCGTCGGCGCCGAGCACGAGCACCGCGACGAGCGGGAGCCCGAGCTGGGTGACTTGGTCGCCGAAGACCGAGATCGTCTGGCCGAGCCAGAAGCGCCTGAAGTCAAGCTCGTGGAGCAGGGGAGACACCATCCGCCCGGCGAGGCGGCGGACGAGGCCCGGGCGCGGCCGGCCGCTCATTGGAGGACCGGCAGCGGGAAGCCGTGCCAGATGATCACGACGGTTCGAGAGTCGGGGTCGGGGTCACCCTGGGCCGCTCCCGCGCGCTGCTGGTAGCGGGTGACGACGGCATTCACCTCGGCCAGCGCGGCCTTGAGGTCCTCCGGGCTGGCGCGGAACGCGAGGTCGCCGAACCCGGCGGCCGCCCGCCACGACGCCGGCTCCTCGGCCTCGCCGCGGAGGTACGCCTCGAGCCTCTGGTCGTATGCATCGAAGATCCGGCGGCGGAGGAGGTCAGCGGCAGCGCTCGACGGGGGCGAATCGCCGAAACCCGAGGGCTCCCACGAGGTCACGTCGTGGCTGGCCTTCCAGGCGTGCTCGCGGCGGTCGCGGCCGGCCGCCTCGGCCGGCTCGATGAACCCCGCCCTGGCGAGCTGCCGGAGGTGGTAGCTGACCGCGTTCGGCCCTGCGAGTACCTGCTCGCCGAGCGCCGTCGCCGTCGCGGGGCCGCCGACGCGCAGCAAGCCGAGGAGCCGAAGTCGGAGTGGGTGGCCGAGCGCCCGGAGCCCGGCCAGATCCGTGACCTGCTTGACGCCTGCTTCGTGCATGGCGCGACAGTAGACCCGCAAGGAACATTGCGCAAGTGTTGTTGCGCATATGCCCGCTGCGCCCTACCTTTCGCCAGCCCCGCCGATCGCCCAGTCGAGGAACGCGAGGACGTCGGCGCGCTCGGCGATGAGCTTGCTGACCGGCTTGCCGGCGCCGTGGCCGGCGTCTGTGTCCACCCGGATCAGCACGGGAGCGTCGCCCGCCTGGGCTGTCTGGAGCGCAGCGGCGAACTTGAGCGAGTGGCCTGGCACCACGCGGTCGTCGTGGTCGGCGGTGGTGACCAAGGTCGGCGGGTAGGCGGTGCCGGGGCGGATGGCGTGGAGCGGCGAGTACGCCCGCACCCAGCGGAACTGCTCGGGGTCGTCGGGGTCGCCGTAGTCGCTCGTCCAGCCCCAACCGATCGTGAACCGGTGGAAGCGGAGCATGTCCATCACGCCCACCTCGGGGACCGCCGCGCCCAGCAGCTCGGGGTGCTGGGTCAGCGTCGCCCCAACGAGGAGCCCGCCGTTCGAGCGGCCGGTGATCCCGGTCCGGGCCGGCCGCGTCCAGCCGCTGGTGGCGAGCCAGCGGAGGGCCGCCGCGAAGTCGTCGAACACGTTCTGCTTGTTGGCGAGGCGCCCTGCATCGTGCCAGGCCGTGCCGTACTCGGAGCCGCCGCGCAGCGACGCGACCGCGAGCAGGCCGCCCCGCTCCATCCAGGCCAGCCACTCGGGCTTGAACCGGGGTCCGACCGCGATGCTGAACCCGCCATAACCGTACAGCAGCGTCGGCACCTCGCCGTTGGGCTCGATGTCGCGCCGGTGGGCGAGGAACAGCGGGAAGCGGGTCCCGTCGGCCGAGACCGGGAACACCTCCTCGGTGACGAAGTCGTCGGGGTCCCACGGCAGGCCGGAATCGGGCAGGGCCTCGACGCTGCCGTCGGCGACCCGGACGGCCAGCACTCGCTTGGGCGCTGTGAACTGGTCCAGGGCGAGGTAGAGCGTCGCGTCCTCGCGTCGGCCGGCCATAGCGTCTGCGGTGCCGGCGCCCGGGAGCTCGACCTGCCCCACGGGCGTGCCGTCCAGCTCGAACAGGGCCAGGCGGCTGTGGGCGTCGTGGAGGGTGACGGCGGCGAACCGCCCGCCCACGAGCGTGACGCGCTCGAGAGCATCCGGGCCCTCGGCGATGACCTCGCGAAGCGTCACGGTCGGGTCGTCCGCGTCGATCGCGACGAGGCGTCGGTTGGGCGCGCCGAGGTTCGTTCGCAGGTACAGCGTTCGGCCGACGGTCGCCACCAGCTCGTACTCGGCGTCTGCGTCGCCAAGGAGCGGGCGCACGACGAGCGGGCCGCCGGCGAACTCGCGGAGGTCCGCCACGTGGATCCGGGTCTCGGGGTCGGTCCCGCGCCAGACCGTGATCACCAGCAGGTCGCCGTCCGCGGAGACCTCCGGCTCGAAGCCCCAGTCGTCGTGGTCGGGCCGCTCGTAGACGATGGGGTCGTCGGCGGGGTCCGACCCCAGGCGGTGGTAGCGCAGCTGCATCCCCAGGTTCGGGGCGTCGAAGGCGGCACCGGGCGCGGGCTCCGGGAAGCGGCCGTAGATGAACCCGGCCTCGTCGTGCGTCCAGGCCGCCCCGGAGAACTTGCTCCACGGGATCCGATCGGGCAGCTCGGTCCCGTCGTCGGTGCGGATCACGCGCCAGGTCTGCCAGTCGGAGCCCGCCTCGGAGGTCGCGATCGCCACGAGTCGCCCGCTCTCCGAGACGGAGATCAAGTTGAGCGTCGTGGTGCCGGCGGTGTTAAGGGCGTTGGGGTCGAGCAGCACCCTGCCCTCGGCATCGGGCGCGTCGGCCGTCCAGAGCACGTCCTGGTTCTGGAGGCCCGTGTTCCGCAGCTGGAACCAGCGCTCCCCGCGACGCCAGGGGACGCCGCGGCGTGGGATGTCCCAAAGCTGCCCGAGCCGGGCCCGGATGGGGTCCCGGGTGGGGATCGCCGCCAGCAGCGACTCGGTCAGCAGGTTCTGGGCCTCGATCCAGCCGCGCGTCGCCGGCGCGTCGGTGTCCTCGAGCGGTCGGTACGGGTCCCGGATCAGCGCGCCGTGGTAGTCGTCAACCTGGTCGGAGGTCGGCGGCACGGGGTACGAGATCGGCATGGTGGGCATGCCCGCATGGTATCGGGCGGGGTCTGGCCGGGGCTCGGGACCGCCTGTGCCCGGCCCTCGGCTGCGGCCCGCGCCGGTTCGGCCCTCGGCTCCCTTCCCGTCGGCCGTCTATGCCCCGTCGGACGGAGCCGAGGTCTCGATCGTCGCGGGCGCTCCGTGGACCGCGGGGATCGTCCCGATCCGGCCGGCCTGATAGTCGCGGAAGGCCGTGACGACCTCCTCGCGCGTGTTCATC